>JBAYMS010000009.1:0-45122 GCA_041663425.1 Candidatus Omnitrophota bacterium | reverse complement strand
TCCTTGGCATGGATGGCATTTTCACAGGAAGACAGGGCATGGTAAACCGCCATACGAAGCTGCATGTCTGCCGCGGCATTCGGTAAAAGCAAAAGGCGGGCGCCTGTTCATTAATCTGCACCCCCAGAATCGCCGCACGCAATTTCCTCATCCTGCGCATCCTTTGTCTCGAAAAGTAAAGCGGTTGCCGGGACCTATCAGGATAGCAGGCATATCAACTACGCCTATGAGTAAAACTCTCTCAAGGTATTCAACCTCAGAACATCTTCTCGGGACCGCCCTTAAACACGCAGAGTCGAAACTTGGAGCGGAAACAAAGTTGATCAAAGTGCGGGACGTTCGTTTTAATCATTGCGGGGGTTTCTATTCGATAGATGAAAAAGCCTGCACCTGGCCGTGCACGTTCTCTCAGATAGATGAAAAAGATAAGATGGATGAGATATATGAGGCATTGGTGTTCTGGGCTGATGTGATTCTCATAGCTACGCCTATCAGATGGGGGAGCGCCAGCTCTCTTTACTACAAAATGGCTGAGCGTCTGAATTGCATAGAAAATCAGATAACGCTGCACAATAATAGGTTAATCAAAAACAAAGTCGCGGCTTTTATAATAACCGGTGGGCAGGACAATATCCAGCTGGTGGCAGGACAGATGATGGGGTTCTTCAGTCAGCTCGGTTTTGTTTTCCCGCAGGATCCTTTTATCGGACATAGCCGCGGTTGGGCGGCAGAAGACATGAATAATAACGTCGAATATGTAAAATCAAATAGTGAGTTGAAAATAGCGGCAAAGCATTTAGCTGAGCGCGCAATAGAAACGTCCCGGTTGCTGTATGTGTGAATTCTGCACCAAACATGGCGAAGGTAAAGACTGGTATCTCAACGTAAAGAACTACAGTCTTGACCTGCTCAATGATCCCAAAAGAAAAAAATACGTTAAAAATTTTTTTCATGGCTTTGCGGAAGGGTATAGAAGATACTCCATCTATAAAACGGCGATGAAAATACCGCTGATAGGCACTCTTTTAAAGATGCGCTGCAGAAACGCTGCTATGAGAGAGCATTGGGGACAGGTCATTCCCATTGAAGACGTCGAGAAGGTGCTTTCGATAGCTACTTCTGTAGTGCGCGTCCCTTGTGTATGTCATAAGATTGCATCCGGAAAAGAGAAGAGAGTCTGTTTCCTTGTGAGCCTCGATGACAGATTGTTTGATACTGAAGGCATGATAGACAGGTCGTATTTTGGCCCTCCGGATCTTGCAAAGTTTGAAAAATTTGACAAAAGATCTGCTGTTGATTTTATGAGAAACGAAGAGCTGCATGGCGCCATCCATACCATCTGGACCGAGATGACCCCGTTTATCGGAGCGATATGCAACTGCACCGACACCGGCTGCATTGCAATAAATACTTATAAAGAAATGTTCCCGCCTTTTTTTCATGGCGAATTTGTTGCCAGTATAATGGAAAATGATTGCGCAGGCTGCGGAGAATGTGTAAAGATATGTCCGTTTGGCGCACTTAAGCTGGGTGACACAACAAAAAAAGCTGAAGTAGCGCATAATAAATGTTATGGATGCGGTATCTGCAGGCGGGTGTGTAAAAAGAATGCGATATCTCTGGAGAGAAGGGCGTTGGTTCCGGCATGACAAATGTAAATAGCAGCGCGGTTAATACCAAAAGAGTATGTTTCATAAATCCAAACCCCGGATTTATCGTAGACATACTTGTTCCCAACAACCTGCTGGTCCTGGCAACCTATTTAAAAAAGAACGGCATTAACGTAAAAATTATCGACGAAATTGCCGGCGATGACGTTTTAACGGAAGTAAAGATTTTTAATCCCGACCTGGTCTGCTTTACCGCTGTGACATACACTTATCCGAGAGTAGTCCGGCTGCTGCGGATGATAAAACCCATGGGCTATAAAACCGTTATAGGCGGTTCCCATGCTTCGACAACTCCGGAGCAGTCATTGAGCCATGGGTTTGATATGGTTGTTGTCGGAGAGGGAGAGAGAGTCCTGCTTGAAATCATAACTAAAGGTTACAGCAAGGGTGTGTTCAGGGCAGACAGCGCCAGCATATTAAAAAATAACGAATTATCAATACCGGACCGGAGTCTGGTAAATATGGACTTTTATTTAAAAGTACCAAAAAAAGCCATGGCAATACGGTCTATCTCATCTCGGACGGCAAGTATGCATACCACCCGCGGATGCACACACAAATGCATATTCTGTTATAATTCATGGTGGAATATCCCTATACGCCTGCATTCACCGGAACTGATGCTTGAAGAAGTGAAAGAACTGGTCGATAAATACGGCGTAGATCATATTATATTTACTGATGACGATCTGTTTATAGATAAAGACCGCATTATCGAGTTTTGCAGGCTTATCCGAGCTAATAATATACAGATTACCTGGGCAGCGCAGGCGCGCGCCGACAGCTTAAATGACGAAGTGCTTACTGCGGTTGCCGGTGCGGGCTGCAAAGGTATCGGATTGGGAATGGAAAGCGGCAGCCAGAAGATACTCGATGTTTTGAACAAGAGAAATAAGCTGGAGAAAAATTTTGCTGCCAGCGAGTTATGTCATAAGCATGGACTTTTTGTTGTCGGATATTTTATGATAGGCAATCCAAACGAAAACAAGGAAGATATAAAGTTAACCTGGAAATTTATCAGAAAAGCAAAGCTCGATTTTATTTATCCAAGCATTTTAACACCCTATCCCGGCACGGAGCTCTGGAAATGGTGCGAGAGGGAGGGGTTTGTTTCAAAAGATATCGATTTTTCCAGTTATCGTGAATCCCGCCGCCGCATAGAGATCCCCGGCACTTTTACTCAGGCACAGATAAGGCGCATTCGCTTCATGCTAATCCTGAAGATCCATTTATTGAATTGGAGAATGCTGAAACATCTTTTATATGTATTTTCCTGTCGGCCTATACACACAATAAAGCGGCTGCTTTTTGAATTGAACCGCCTGCCCGAAGAAGCATCATAATCCGGCAGGCAGGACTTTTATTGTTTAACATTGACACGGCGCCGTGTGCGCTTTATAATTATAGTTACTCATGGAAGAGATGAAAACCAACGGCGGTAATGGGCAATATCAGAAAGAGCTTTTCGAGCGCCTCAAGAAGAGTATAAGCTTAAAGCGCGAAGAAGAGTGTATCGGCTGCATCATTAAACCTGCCGCATGGTGGATCATCGAGAAGTCCAACCCAAAATTTCCAGACCTGAAAAAAGCTATTTCGTGCCATTGTCCTTATTCTAAGAATTCCTCGTCGGCAAACACTAACTGCATGAAGATGATTTTCAATATTATCCAGAAAGCGCGTGAGGTAAAAGCTCTCGCCAAATTTGACTGCGTCCACGGCCTTCATGGTTTTATATATCCTATAATGCACGGCGAAAAAGTGTATGGTTATATCGGCGCCTGCTATAAAAAGAAAGACGTTGCGCCGCAGATAATGGATGTGTTCGCCGCTTTCACCGATACGATAGTCCGGGAGATCCAGAAGGAGCTCGAACTGTCCAAGCTTTATGAGACTGTCCGTCCCCGCGCTATAGCACTTTCCACAGTCCATACAGTCCATCGCCTCATAAGCTCTACGCTCGATCTTAATGAACTGCTTCCGCGCATCGCAAGATTATCATTGCAGATAATGCGCGCCAACAGGTGTTCTATTAAACTGGTCGACTCAAAACGCAAGATATTGCTGCCAAAAGCAACCGTAGACCTGCGTAAGAAAAACGTAACTCTTAAGAAGGTTAAAATAGGCCGGCACGCTCCGGGCAGGGCATTTAAATATGGAAGGCCCATACGCGGCAATGACTACATCGCCGTGCCTCTGATAGATGAGGATACAATAGGTGTTATTACGGTATATGACAAGATAGACGGAAAAGCATTTACCCAATTTGATCAGGAGATAATGTCGACGATGGCCGAACAGGCTGTTATCGCCATAAAGAACGCCCAGCTATACAAAGAACAGGAACGTCTAACCATGGGCAGTATTAAATCTCTGGCTAAGGTTCTCGATACAAGGGCTCCCGGCACTTACGTTCCGCGTGCTTCATTCCTTAAGATCGCTCTTGCCATGGGGCAGGAGATGCGTCTTGATGCGGAAAATATGAAGAGCCTTGAATATGCCGCGATATTGCATGATGCCGGAGAGGTCGTTATTCCTTACGAGCTCCTCACGAAGCCGTCAAAACTTACCGGAAAAGAATACGAAATAGTAAAATCTCACCCGATGGCCGGAGTGGAGATCATAAAACACATGAAGGCCTTAAAATCTGTTATGCCGATCATCCTGTATCATCATGAAAATTATGACGGCACAGGCTACCCTAAAGGCTTAAAAAAAGAGCAGATACCTATAGGTGCCAGGATAATGGGTGTAGTGAGCGCTTTTGAGGCTATGATAACAAAGCGGCCGTATCGGAGTGTCCGCACCATTTCTGATGCGATCGAAGAGATAAGAAAGAATTCCGGGACTCAGTTCGACCCGAAGGTGGTGCATGTTTTCTTCACTGTTATAAACCGAAAAGACGTACAACAGGCTCTGGAAAAGGAACTCTATGGACATCAATAAAATTTTTAGCTCTGAGATTCACTTGAAGATAATTAAATTTTTCCACGAGAACCAGTCTTCCATCGACACTCCGCGCGGAGTAGCAACATGGGTGGGAGGAGAGCGCGCAAAAGTGAAGAATGCCCTGGAAGACCTTGTGAAGGCGGACATACTTGTGGCTCACCGTGCGACATCCACAACAGGCTACGGTTATACAAGCGACGAAAAACTCATCGCGAAGATCGAAAAACTGCTTAAGAACAAGAAATCTGCGTAGTATTTTCCATGAAAGACCACTCAAAATCTTACGAAGAGCTGAATGAGCTTCAGAGGCAGGCGGTAGACGATACTGAAGGCCCATTTCTTATCTTAGCCGGTCCAGGCACAGGCAAGACCCAACTCCTTTCTGTCAGAGCAGCTTCAATCGTTGCTAAAAAGAAGGCTAATCCAGAAAACATCCTGATACTTACCTATACAAACGCCGCCGCCAAAGCAATGAAAGAGCGGCTCGCTGCCGTCATAGGGCTGGCCGGCTACGATGTTGAAGTCGGAACATTCCACAGCTTTGCCAATACGCTTATACAGGAATCGGAAGAGGCCGCAAATTATATCGGCGACAAGATACAGCTGGATGAGGTCGAACGTATGCGGGCCATGGAATACATACTCGACAATACCGACGGCCTTGATGAAGTCCGGCCATTCAGAGCTCCATACACATATTTAAAAGAACTCCTCCAGAGAATAAGCGATCTTAAACGTGACGGTATATCTCCTGCGGAATTTAAGCGTTACCTTTCCAACAAAGACAGCCTATATTTTTCCCTTGAAGATAAATACGTAAAAAGACTGCAGGCTCTGGGCATAGCTTATGAGCGGTATGAGCAGTTGAAGGAAGGTAAAAACAAAGACATATTCGATGAACGCGGACGATACGACTTCGATGACATGATATTATTTGCTACTGAGGTGCTGAATAAAGAAAGTGCTATAAAACGTGCATATCAGGAACAATATAAATACGTAATGGTGGACGAATACCAGGATACTAACGGCTCACAGATGGAGTTTTTATTCTGCCTGATGGATTACGATAAGCCTAACCTCCTCTGTGTGGGCGACGATGATCAGTCCATATACCGCTTTCAGGGCGCCAACGTAGGGAATTTCAAACTTCTTACAAAACGTTTTCCCGATGTAAAAATACTTTCTCTGAAAGAAAATTATCGCTCGACTGGTGAGCTTATTAATATTTCCAGCAAAGTAATTGGCCTTATACCGTCCGAGGAAAGAATGGGCGGTAAAGAGCTTAAGGCAATGAAAGACTATGAGGGCAAAGAGATCACCTTTAAAGAATTTACCGCTGAACAGGAAGAGCTTCTCTATATAATAGATAAAGTTAAGGAACTGAAAAAAACTATCGAGGCTGATAAGGCTCTCTCTGAAGAGGAAAGGGCAAACCCTTACAATAATATTGCGGTATTGGTCCGCAAGCGGGCTAATATACTAAAGATAATAGACGCGTTTTTGCAGGCCGGCATACCTTACGCTACTGACGGTAAGGAAGATGTCAGCGGTGAGGTGCGGGTGAAGCAGCTGCTTGACGTCCTTGAGCTGGCGCATTTAGATCCAGCTGAACACGCGCAAAAAGACCTCGCGCTATACAAAGTCTTATCTGCCGATTATTTTCGTCTGCCTCAGTCGGACGTATTAAAATTTATTAACTTTGTAAATAAGAAATCCGGCGACAGGCGGGACAGAGCGACAACGATACTTACCGAATTCATAGATTACTTTGAGTCGGAGTGCAAAGACATTTCTTTTAAAGAACCTTTGAAGATGCGCCAGGCCGCGCAGACGATAATGCACCTGCTCAAAGATGCGCGGACGAGATCCGTTCACTCGCTTCTCCTGGATTTCATTAAAGAGGCGGGTGTGTTTAAGCACATATTAAAAGAATATGCCGATAACAATATCCTGCGGATACGCCAGCTGCGCGCGCTCGCATCTTTTGTGAACATGGTAAAGACGAGCGACATTGCCAATCCGGGGATGCGGCTGGATGACTTTTTGGCTGAGATGAAGACGAGAAAAGACCATGGGCTGCCGATCCAGGGCAACCTCGTCACATTGTCCCAGTCGGGAGTCAGGGTGTATACTGCACATGGAGCCAAGGGGCTGGAATTCCATTCTGTAATAATACCTTTCTGCCTTAATAATAAAAACTGGCCGGCACGCCATATTCCGGAAAAGATAAAATTGCCGTCAGACCTGTTTAAGGCAAGGACGCATATCCATGACAAAGAAACGGCGAAAAACCTCGCCCTGCAGGACGAGACGAGGCTTTTTTATGTCGCAATGACAAGAGCAAAATCGAATCTCATTTTTACTGCCAGCCCCACGGAGGATTCGGTCTCCAGTCTATATTTAAACAAGCTTGAGATCTCAAAAGAATCTGCTGCAGACACCAGCGAAGAGGGCGTTATCGAAAAATCTCTCAAAAAGACCGACATCGAAGACCCGTTCATAGGAACTGACGATGTGCTGACGGACATGGTGAATAACCTCAGTCTAAACCCCACGCGCCTTAATACTTACATCACCTGTAAGCGCCGTTTCCTGTTCAATGACCTGTTGAAGCTGCCCGGGGCTAAAAAGAAGAGTCTCGTTTTTGGAAATTGTGTGCATAAAGCCCTGGAGGACACGTATAAAGAATTTATGACAAATAAAAAATTCCCGTCATTTAAATTCTTCACCGACTCTTTCAAGAAAGAGCTGAAATTTCAGGGTGTAGATGAGACTACTGAACGCGATTGCCTGAAAAAATGCGAGACGATTAAAGACTGGTTTGCGGCAGCCGCCAAAGATCCTATTATGCCTATAGGCCTCGAGAGAAAGCTCGTTGTAACCATAGGCGATAACATAATATTTACAGGCAAATATGATAAGGTCGAATTTGAAGACGAAAAGAAAGGTATTGTAAGAATACTTGATTATAAAACAGGTAAGCCCGATGAACACCTTAAGAATATTGATAAAATAAGAGACCTGGCAAGCTCTGATTGCGATGGATATCTGCGGCAGCTGGTATGCTACAGGCTGCTTTTTGAAAAAGATAAGAAAGAATCCCGCGGCATGAAGGTCGCCAGCGGAGCCTTGGTGTTTATAGAGCCTGTTTCGATAGATCTGCGCACGCAGGGATATAAAAAAGGGCAGTCAGCTACAAAACGCGTAGAGATATCCGACCAGATGGTCAGCGACGTTGAAGAATTGATAAAGAGGGTATGGGGAAGCATAAAATCTTTAAATTTCTCGAAATTGCCGGCGCGCGACGAAAAGATCTGCGGGCGATGCGATTTCGACCCTATCTGCTGGGAGTAAAATATGCGTATAATTAAAGCGGCAGCCGTTCTGGTTTTTATTTTAGTGCTTATAGCGTCTGCCGGGGTGTTTTATATCGACCGGATAGTAACCGTAGTGCTAGAAAAAAAATACGATCTTGGCATAAGCTATAAAGGTTGCTCAAAGAATTTTTCAGGCGAATTCACCTTTAAAGATCTTTCCGTAGCCTCAAACGCTACCGGGATGGGAATATTTTCCGGGACCGCTAAAATAAAGCCTTCGTTAAAAGATAAGAAGGTGCTGCTCGATTTTGCGCTCACCGACGGAAAGTTCCTGAAAAAATCCGCCGCAGGACCCGTGCAATACGATACGCTTACAGCTCTGGTATCCGCTCCATTTAGCAGTGAGTGGCGCTACAAAAAGATATCCGGTCAGGTTGAGCCTACGGATAATGGTATGAAAATAAACAACTTTGAAGCTGTGAGCGATGAGATCAGGCTGTCGCTTAACGGGGAACTATTCGGCAATGGCGATATCCGGACTAAGGTAGTTATTTACTTTGCATCTGAGCTTACGGCAAAGATCCCTCCCGAATTCGCTGCCATGCTTCTTACTAGTGAACAAAATGGCTGGAAGTCTCTTTCTGTTAACCTTACAGGCAATCCCAATAAACCAGCCATTCAGGTGTCCAGCAAGGCATTCCGCTTAAGCATAAAAGCTGTTGAAATGTAGCAATAGTTGATTTCCTTGTAACTATATGATATAATGCACCCGTTAAATTTATGGATGAAGAGAAATATCAAAAAGAGCTTTTCGAGTTTGAAAAACCCAAGCGTTTTTTGCCTAGGTTATCCGATTTTTTCCCAAAAGCTGATTTTGAGAGAAACGTAATACTTACGCTCACGCTTGACAGGGCTGTATTCATAACTATCGGCATAATAATGACGATGGTGGTAATATATGCTTTGGGCGTTGAATCCGGGAAATCCAGATCTGCTGCTACAGAGACTGAACAGCAGGAGGCCGTTGCCGTTACACCAGTGGTGGTAAATGCTCCTGTGGTAAACCAGGCGGCACCGGTGCAGCCGGCAAGATTACCGCTTCCGGCAAAACCTGCACCAGCAATAAAGGCGGCAGCTCTTCCGGTCGTAAAGGCTCAAGCCCAGCCGGTCGTTTCCCGTCCGGCTGCTATTATAAATAACAGGGCAAAACCTTATACGATAGTTGCGGTTACGCTTACTCGTAAAGACACGGCGCTGTTTGAAATAAATAAACTCAAGCGGCAGGGTATAGATGCTTTTATTGCTCAGAAAGGTAATTATTTTCAGGTTTGTGTAGGCGCTTACTCGGACAAGACGGATGCTCAGAGCCAGAAAGATCTTAAAAAAGTAAGACGTTTATACAAAGACGCATATCTTAAATTGCGTTAGACAAACATAAAAACAAAGAGGGGGTACGAAATGTCGCAACATCCAAGCCTGCGTTCATCGGATAAGGGCAAGCAACATCGGTCAGTATTAAAAAGATATGAGAAGATCAAAGTTCTGAAAGAAAAAGAAAAATGGGACGATAAAGATTCCGTATTCGGCCTTGCCAAAGTAAAGATCGTTAAGTTTAAAGTTAAGAAAGAAAAAGCAGCGGCAGCCGAAGGCACCGAAGCGGCAGCGCCGGCAGGAGCAGCGTCCGCAGCAGCGGCACCAGCGAAAGCAGCAGGAGCAAAAGAAGCTCCAAAGGCGAAGGGATCTAAATAATTGAAGAAAGTCAGGGTCGGCCTAAAAGATCGGTCTTATGACATCGTAATAGGTCCGAAACTTTTTCAGAAAATAGGTATTTTGCTGAAAAGTGTAAAGATAGGGAAAGACGCCGTTGTTATAACTAACCGGCGTCTTTTTGCTATGTATGGCAGAAAATTAGAGTCCGTTCTCATAAGGTCCGGTTTTAATGTTATGTTCGAATTTGTTCCGGATTCGGAGCGCGCAAAATCAGGAGAGGTTGCACTAGATCTTCTCAACCGTATAACAAACCGCGACCAATACAAAACGATATTCCTGGTAGCTCTGGGAGGAGGCGTTGTAGGCGATCTCACCGGCTTTGTAGCTTCTATATACAAACGGGGCATTCCTTACATACAAATACCTACCACATTGCTGGCACAGGTAGATTCCGCGATAGGCGGAAAGACTGCCATCGATCTGCCTGCTGCAAAAAATCTCGCCGGAGCTTTTTATCAGCCCAAGATCGTTATCTCCAACGTGTCGATACTAAAGTCTCTTCCTGAGCGCAGATTCCGCAGCGCGATGGCCGAAATAATAAAATACGGCATTATAAAAGATAAACAGCTGTTCAGTTATCTTGAGAAAAATTACGACAAGGTATTGAAAGGTAATGAGAAAGCTCTGGAATATGTAATTTCGCGCGCGAGCAAAATAAAATCGGACGTTGTTTCTAAGGATGAGCTTGACAACAAAGGACTGCGGATCATTCTGAATTATGGACACACCGCCGGACATGCTATCGAGGCCGCATCCTCTTATTCAGGACTGTATGACCACGGGGAATCAGTGGCCATAGGCATGGCAATAGCTACCGATATTGCCGTCGAGATGGAACTGCTGCATCGTAACGATGCAGAGCGAATAGTTGCGCTTATCGAGCGCTGCGGACTGCCCGTATTTGCAAAAAGATTGAGCGCGCAGAAAATATACGCCGCGCTCGGCCACGATAAAAAATTTATCGGCGGGAAAAACCGTTTTGTTTTGCCTGCAGGAATAGGCAGGGTAAAGACTGTAAAAGGCGTACCGGAGAATATTGTAAAAAATGCCATTAAAGGGAGACTGAAATGAGCGCGATCCGAACATTTAAAAAAGATGATGCAGAAGGCGTTAAGAGTCTTATATTAAGCATTCTTTCTAAAGAGTATCCGTTTGACAGGTCAGCATATTCAGACAGTGATCTCGATAAAATAAACGATACTTACGGCGGTAAGAGAGATTCATTTTTTGTAATCGAGGAAGCCGGGGAGATCGTGGGCACTGCGGGAGTAAAAGAAGAGAGCCATACGGAAGCACTTTTACGCCGCCTGTTCGTAGGCTTAAAACACAGAAAAAAAGGTTACGGAACCAGCCTGATAGACCAGGCAATAAATTTTTGCCGGGACAAAGGCTATAAGAAGATATATTTTCGCTGCACAGACAGAATGGCCGATGCTATGCATCTTTGCATAAAGAAAGGTTTTAAGGAAACCGAGACATTAAAGATAGGCGGCTTTCAGATACACAAACTGGAATTGTCTATTGCGGTATAATTTATTTTAAGTGCAGGACTATTTCAGCATCCCGCTTTTTTAAGACAACGCTGTCGTTATTTATCTTCACAACTTTTGCACCCCCGACATTGTCGCCCTCGGAGAGAGTAGCGTTGTTTATAATAGCCCGCGGCCCATCCTCGAGATCCATTATACCCGACAGCGTAAATTCATCCTGTATCATAACGAGCTGTTTGGGAAATTCAAAAACTTTATTATTTTCAAAAGTTGTTTTGGTAACCACTGCCTCAGCCGGCTGGGATGCCTGATTTATATTTTCATTCCGTGGAGCAGGCGAGAGATATCGCGATGCGAAGAGCGCCAATACCGCAAGAAGCAGTGCTCCGTAAAAAAACGATCGTGTATGAGTTTTTGGCGCAGGTTTTTTCTCGGTAACGGTTTCTGCTGCCCCGCTCTCCGTCGTAACATTTTCAATAGCTTTTGCTTTTTCAGCTATACTTTTTTTCTGCGCCTTGACAAGGGCTTCCTGTATTATACTCATACCAGCACACCTTCCAACTCCTGCGCGCTTTTTTCGATGATCGCAAGAGTTATCTCTTTCGTCTCCATAACATATGCCGCCAGCATGGCTTTGTCGCACAGCATATTAATAGAGCGGGGGATCCCGCCCGAAAATTTAAATATAAAATCAATGGCGTCCTCAGTAAAACATATATCGCCTTTAGAGCCAGCCACGGTCAGTCTGTGGGCTATATAATCGCTCACCTCATTTTTCTGTAAAGCAGCTACGTGAAAGTTGATAGCTACGCGCTGTTTCAGCTGGCGAAGGCGGGGAGAATTTATTTTTTCACGCAGCTCAGGCTGACCAACCAGCATTATCTGGAACAGCTTTTCAGTGTCAGTCTCAAGATTGGAGAGCATTCGTATCTCTTCCAGTGCGGAAAGTTTCAGATTCTGCGCTTCATCTATAACAAGTATGACGTTGTTTCCTTTGCTAAGTTCCTCAAGTAAAAAATGGTTCAACTGACGCAGCATAGAAACTTTATTCCTCTGGATTACAGACATGCCGAAATCTTCCACTATGCATTGCAGAAGCTGGAGGTCAGGGAGGTTTGAATTGAAAATAAAAGCGCTCTTAGTATTTGAATCAAATTGATTCAGGATGGCACGGCAGAGTGTAGTTTTGCCCGCACCAACTTCTCCGGTAATAGTGAGAAAACCTTTTCTTTCTTTTATACCGTAAAGTATATGAGAAAAGGCTTCTTTATGGACGCGGCTAAAAAATAGAAATTTTGGATCGCTTGTGACGTTGAAGGGTTTTTCTTTTAGGCCAAAAAATTCTCTATACATATGTGGGTTTTTATCTCTTTTAATGAAAATTATACACTCTATTCAGTAAGGTTGCAAATGTTTTTCTTGCATTTTCATGATTGCTCATGTATAATTGTCTAACATATGCAATTTGATTTTGTCGTTTTGAATTTCAACCGCAACTTAAGGGAGTTAATATGTGGGATGGAATAAATAGACGAAAATTTCCGAGAGCCAATTACAAATGCCTCATCAGTATAAAGAAGAGGCTGACCGCAAAAACTATTTCTACACAAACTGAGAACATAGGCGCAGGCGGCATATGCGTACTGCTTAAAGAAGACCTGGGCTTGTTCCAGGGAGTAGACGTTGAATTATTTCTGGATGATTCCAAGCATCCTGTTAAAAGCGGTGGAACTGTAGTGTGGGTAGTCAAAAAATCCTCACCTAAAAAAGGCGGAACGCTTTACGACACCGGCATAGAATTCATTGACATAAGGCCTGAAGACCGCGAAAAAATATCCGAAATCGTTGAACAGATCCTGGATAAAACAAAAAAATAAATGAACTGCGTTTGTTAAACCTTGACAAAACCAACTTTTTGTGTTATACTTGCACCAAAATTCAGGACAGAGGGGAGGTGACTTAAGACAATGAAGAATTTACTAAAAGGTATTATTATATGTGTTGCTGTATTAATGATCGTCAATATAGCAACAGCGAGCTATGCTCAGGATATGGGCAAAAAGCTCTACAGAGGAGTTGCCAATATAGTCACAGGGTGGATTGAGCTTCCTAAGAACATATACGACACCAGCGTTGAAGATAATCCTCTCTCTGGCATTACAATCGGATTAGCGAAGGGCGTTGGGATGACCATAGTAAGGACAGGCGCTGGCGTTTATGAGACAGTGACTTTCCCGTTCCCGATACCGGAAAGCTATACCCCGGTTCTAGAGCCAGAATTTGTGTTTGCTAAAGGCAAATAAAGTTTGTCCGTAAGGACAGCGGAAATAAGGGGATGAAAAGCAATTTTTGTCCCCTTATTTTTTATCAGAAATTTAAGAATAGAGGTAATCGTGACTGAGAGAAGAAGATTTTTACGATTTGAAACAGCTTTGAATGCACTGTGCCATATTGGCGCTGATAAGTCAAAAGCTTCATATAAAGTAAAGAATCTATCCAAGGAAGGCGCTCTCATAATAACGGACAGAAGGATCAGGGAGGGCACGGAACTCGACCTGACTATGGATGTGCCGGGAGATAATATACCTATATTTGCATCATGTGAAGTGGCATGGCAGAAGGGTCCGCTTGGCACGAGCTCGTACGAAACAGGTGTACGATTTAAAAAAATAGATAGCCCGGACAAGGGAAGACTGTTAGAATATATCTATTCACAGTGGTTGAAACTATTGGATAAGAAATAGAAAACTTTATTGTTTGAGAGGAAATATGGCAGAAGAAAAGAAAGACGAAGTAAAGAAACCTGTTGAGCAGGCCGCAGCTGCCCCAAAGGCAGAAGCTAAGGCTGCAGAGCCGACACCGGCCGCCGCAGCAGAACCTGCAAAGACTGGGGAAGAGAAGAAAGTAGAAAAGGTTGAGAGACCTGCAAATTGCGTTGCTTGCAACAAGTCGATAAAGAAGCGCTGGTATTATCGTGATGGAAAGTTTTATTGCTCAAAAAAATGCTGGCAGACAGCTGTTAAAAAAGCTGAAGCGCCTGCAGCTGAAGCAAAGCCACAATAATAACTACCATTCTGGTTAGGCGTGATGCATAAGACCGATTTCCCTCCCAGAGAAGGACTATTCCCGGTTCCTGTAGTGCTTGTCAGCAGCGTCGACAAGACAACAGGATCCGCTAATATTATAACGATAGCATGGTGCGGGGTTGTATGTTCAAATCCGCCCATGCTTAGTGTTTCAATAAGACCTTCCAGATATTCGCATCGCTTAATAAAAAATACAGGGGATTTCGCTGTTAATATTCCTGACGCGGCAATGCTGAAAGAGGTTGACATATGCGGCATCAGGTCGGGAAAAGACACGGATAAATTCAAGCTCTGCTCTTTTACACCAGCACCTTCCCGCAAAATACTTTCGCCGGCCATCAAAGAGTGCCCTGTAAATATAGAATGCAAAGTCAAAGATATCATTTCTCTGGGCGCCCACGATATGTTTATAGGTGAGGTATTAGGCATTCGGGCAGATAATAGTATCCTCACATCCGCAAAAAGCATAGACTACTCAAAGATCTCTCCGTTTGTATATAATCAGGGTGAGTATTGGAGCCTCGGAAAACGTATCGGACATTATGGCTTCTCCTCAAAATAAGCCGCAATTTTTAGTAAGCGCATGCCTTGCAGGAATAAACTGCACCTATAGGTCGCGAAATAACTTAACCCGTTACATACAGAATATGTACCTTTCCGGTAAGTGTCTCCTGGTGTGCCCGGAAGTTATGGGCGGACTACCCGTGCCGCGATCCCGCATGGAAATAATAGGCGGCGAGGGACTGGATGTGCTCAGGGGAAAGGCCAAGGTAGTGGATATTGATGGTCGGGATGTAACGATTGAATGTGTTAAAGGCGTAAGGGCAGCTGTGCATCTGGCAGAGAAGCATAGGATAAAAAAAGCTATCCTTAAAACCAATAGTCCGTGCTGCGGAAAAGGATGTATTTACGACGGTTCATTCAAGAATGTCCTCCGTGAAGGTAACGGTATATTGACAGCTGCGCTTGAAGAGCGTGGGATAAAAGTTGCTTCCGAGAAAACGCGCGGCTGAATTAACTCAGCGTATAGCCAACTGGTGACAGAATAAACTTGAATACGTGCCAGTTTTGATGGTAAAATAAACAAAATATGGTAGCCCATAGTTGTCTTTTCTGTAAAATAGCAAACAAGGAGATCCCCGCAAAGATCGTATTTGAGGATCCGCGGATAATCGCTTTCGAGGACGTAAGCCCCCAGGCACCTGTTCATGTTTTACTTATTCCGAAGAGACATATCGAAAAGATTTCCGACCTGACCGAAGCAGATGCTGAATTGGCCGGATATCTTATACTTGCAGCTAAGAGAATAGCTAAAGAACGCGGTATCCATGATTCGGGATACAGGCTGGTAATGAATTGTAATAAAGATGCCGGACAGGCAGTTTTTCATCTGCATCTACACCTTCTAGGCGGACGCAAATTCGCATGGCCGCCGGGATGATAACGCGAAATTCTGAATAAAAAGGAGCAAGTCAAATGGTTGCTACAGAGAGAAGATTGTTTCCGCGGGTAAAAGATGAAGGTCTGGCTTTAAGGCTTGAGTCCGGCAGTTTTGATACTGTCACACATACTATGGACATAAGCGCCTCGGGCATATACTGCAAGATAGATAAAGAGATCCCTCTCATGTCAAGAGTCCGGATTAAGCTTATGGTACCTGAGAATATAAGGGCCGACAAAGCATCTAAAGAGCTGGACGTTGACGGAGTGGTAGTCAGGGAGCATCCGGTGATAATTGACGGCGTTGTTAAGCATTATGATGCTGCTATTTTCTTTGACAATCTCACATCGAGAGACAGGGAGACTATACAAAATTACATAACGAGTAGAAAGAGAGGAGAATAGAGAAGTGTTAATATTTTTAGAATTACTATTCATAGTTCTCCTCATGGCTATTTTGTTCCTCATTTTCAAGAATGACGGATTTGCTGCGAAGAACAGATTCCGCCATGCAAAACTTGAGGGATATTGGAGCGGGAGAGAGCGCAGGCAGCATCCGCGCTTTACACAGTCGCTGGCCATCTCTTATTCCGTACTAAAAAAGAGCATTGCAAAAAACATAAGCGGTAAGACGATAGATATCTCCGAAGGCGGAGCCAAGCTGCTGCTTGATGAAAAATTACCGCTTGGCACAGCGCTAAGCCTGAAGATATTGCTTCCAAATTCCGGCAACACGGCAGAGGTAGCCGGAGACATAGTCTGGACCGAGGATGCTGCAGGCACAGATGAGTTGTCGGGCAAAAGATTTTTTTATTCGGGAGTAAAATTTTCTTCCATCAAAGAACCTTTTGGTAAAAATTTTATCGACTATATCCGCTCGATCCCCGCTGACCAGGAAAGCTAAGGAATACGGATGGGCACCCTCAGGTATCCTGAAAAAGTAAAACTGATAATCGGCTTATTATTCAACGATGCTTCAACATACGTTAAGGCCAAAAGAGATCTAATAAGGTGCTTCGGAAAAATAGATTTTGAAAGCGACCAGCTTGATTTTACGCATACTGATTATTATAAAGAGGAAATGGGTGAGGTGCTGAAGCGCAGGTTTTTAAGTTTTGAACGGCTTTTCGACCTTAAAAAAATATATACTGCCAAGGTAAAGACAAACCTTATAGAGAAGAAATATTCAAAAGAGGGCAGCAGGACGATAAATATTGACCCCGGCTACCTCAATCTTTCAAAGCTAGTCCTTTTTTCCACCAAAGATTATACTCATAGATTGTATCTGGGTAAAGGGATATTCGCTGAGATCACTCTATTTTATAAAGATAATACTTTTAATCCGTGGCCGTGGACATATCCGGATTATAAAACGAGCGAGTATTTAAAGATATTTGAAATAATCCGTCAAATCTACAAGGATCGCATAGCCAAATCATCAAAGAGGTGTATATGCTGATAAAAAAGAAGAGCCTTATAGTAGCATTTGTCTCAAGCGTAATAATAGCCATAGTCCTTATATTGACACTGATCGGTTATATTGCCTATCTGGAAATAAAAGACAAGGAACTGAAGGCTTCGTATGAACACAGACTAAGAGAGCTCAGGATTAAATGAGAAAAATATATCTAACGGTATTCCTTATATTTATTATCAGCGTCTTCCTGTTTATTATATCCTTTATATATCTTGATAAGCACAACCATACGACACTCTATTACGATACCGCTATTAAAGGGCAGTATATCGGCACAACAAAGATAGATAAATTTCTCACCGAAGAAAAAATAGTATATAAATCCATTTCTTCGATGCCGTTCCGGGAGCTATTTACAGAAAAAAAGATCCGGATTGACCTTGATAAAAAATACAATTTTGAAACTTATCAGAAAGAACTTACGGCTAATAAGGCGCTATACCTGATCTATGCCGAGAACAAGGACGATTCCGTATCTTTTCTTTCAAAGTTCATGTCATCCTTCCGGTATCTTTCGGGGATGCCTATACGAAAGGGGACCTTTATTTTCGAAGAAGATTCTCCTGTTACGTATATGCCGATAATAGAAAATTATGATTTTCGACGAGGCAGGTCGCAGGGTTTCAACTCTCTTGTTTTCCTTCCAAGTAACGATATACCTCCGTTAAAACGTTTCGTTACCCTGACTTCCATAAAAAATGAATATCTTAAGATAGGCCATAGAAAGATAAAAACTGAAAATCTGCTGCTTAAGATAAAAGGACTGCCGCCAGGAAATGTCTGGGTGGCAAAATCAGACAAAAGCCTTATTATGATAGAGATACCATCTATCGGGCTTAAGATGACCAGAAACTTTAACGTAAAACAGATCAATCCCAAGGAGCGGATTGTAACGTCTGATAAATACACTTCCAAAAATGTGACTTTTGACAGTAAAAATCGTCAGCTGTCAGGCACTTTAACGTCTCCTGCTGAGGCTCAAGGGTCTCTTGAGGGCAAAACATATCCGGCAGCTTTATTGGTATGGGGTTCCGGGCCGCAAGACCGCAATTATCAGGGTTTTTTTGAATCGCTTTCGGACCACCTTTCAAAGAACGGGTATTGTGTTTTACGTTTTGACAGAAGAGGTGTGGGGGCAAGCGGCGGAAAAACGATTACCGCCACACAGGATGATGACCTGGCTGATATTACCGCAGCCGCAAATTTTTTGAAATCACAGAAGAATGTAAATCCAGGCCGGATAGCAGTTATAGCGCATTCCGAAGGAACTATTAACACATTGAGGTTAGCTGCTGGAAACCCTGACATCCGAAGCATAATATTGATGGCGCCGCTGGTCAAAACCGATCTTCGTGATTATGAGAAAATGATCCGTGAAAAAGCCGTTATGGAAAAATGGGATGAGGAATACTTAAGATCTGTCCTGATGTCCCTAAAGGAGACGGATGAGATAGTTCACGGAACAAAGCATGACTGGACCCACCTCCTAGGCAAAAGATGCTATCTTAAGGCAATGAGGGTAGATGGAATTTTCGACCCCAAGGAGGCGATCGTCCAGATCTCAGCCCCGATCCTCATAATGCATGGAAAGAACGATATGGACGTACCGGCTGAGTATGGCGCGAGCCTTGACAAAACTTTGGCCGAATACGGCAAGATGAAACATTCGGCAATTTACTATAGCTATTTAGGTCATTTTTTTGGAAAATTACTAAACGACGGCTTGTCCAAGATGTACTATGATGTCGATAAAGAAGTTTTAACTAATATGATCGACTGGCTTGACCTTAATAATGCAGAACCAATCAAACCGGCTCCCCAGAAAGAGGGCGCGGCCAAACCATTGTAATTAAAGTTGACCGTAAATGTATTGTATGTTATATTTTGATGACCGGAGACCCCCGAAATGACAAGAATAAGGGATAGATTCGTTGAAAGACGAAGTTTCATACGATTACGACAACCTATAAGCATAACCTATACGGTGGCCGGCCAGGACAAAATCCATAATGTAGTGGCTAAAGATATTTCTGCAGATGGTGTCAGGTTTCAGACTACTGACAAAGAGATCTCTGAAGGCAATGTGCTGGAAACTAAGCTTGATATTCCGGAAGTCGCAAATCCCGTCCATGCAAGCGGTAAGATAATGTGGAAGAAAAAGCTGTCCCTGGAAGACAATGCTCCATTCGATGTAGGCATTGAGTTCCTGGAGATAGAAGAAGATAATAAGAATACATTTTTAAAATTTTTATGTGATCTTGTTTATAACTTATCGGAGGACATGAAGAATGCAAAAAGTAAAAAGGCTTAATCATCTGGCAGTTATCATAGTATCTGCAATCCTGTTCTCCGGATGTTCCGCCATTATAATACCTAACCCGGAAGAAGTCGTAAAGCATCCCCTTGGAACAGAGTCAATAAAAGTAGGTATGACGAAAGAACAGGTCGAATCAATATGGGGCAAGCCAAGCCAGATAAAGATGGTAGAAGACAAGGCCAAATGGCAGGGATCCAGAGAGGTTTGGATATATAGAGCGCAATATAGCTCTATACCGCTGGATGCCGGGTATTTGTCTACAACGAAAAAACTATACTTTGACGGAAATAACCTTACGGAAATCGGAGAGTAATCAATATTTATGATTAGAATAATGTGTAAATCCAAAATCCACAGGGCCACAATAACGAAAGTAGACCTTCACTATGAAGGAAGCATAGGCATAGATACGAATCTGCTTAAAAAAGCCAATATTTGCCATGGAGAGATGGTGCAGGTAGTTAATATCAATAACGGCGAGCGCTTTGAAACATACGCCATAGAAGAACCGGCTGATTCCGGGAAGATAGGACTTTACGGGGCTGCCGCACATAAGGGCAAAGTGGGCGATCTTATTATAATTTTATCAAAATGCCTTCTGGAAGACAAAGAGGCGCAAAAACTCAAAATGAAAGTCGTACACGTGAACTCGAACAATAAACCTACCAAGTAAACTATATGCAGGAATTAACGATAAGAAAATTTCCCGATCCTATTCTACGCAAGAAAGCTTCAAAGGTATTAAAGGTAACCCCTCACATAAAAGAAACTCTATCCGAGATGGCAAAGCTCATGTACTTGTCTCAAGGGGTAGGCTTGGCCGCCCTTCAGGTCGGCATAGATAAGCAGCTTGCTGTTATAGACGTAGGCTCCGGGCTTATATGTCTGGTAAACCCGGTGATTGTAAAAAGAGACGGGCGCGAGCTACTCGAAGAGGGCTGTCTGAGCGTTCCCGAGGTATGCGTTAAGATAAAAAGAGCTAAATCTGTTACGGTGCAGTTCCTTGATGAGGAAGGAATTGCCAAGGAACTGCGTGCAGATGGCCTGCTCGCACGAGCCATACAGCATGAACTGGATCATTTATTAGGGATTTTGATAATAGATTATGTAAATCCCGTGAAAAAGATACTTTTAAAGAGACGCTTGACAAAAAGAAAGTGATATGTTAAAGTTATAACACTAACAAAATGAGTCATTTAGTGAACAAAAACCACCTTTTGAACATAATTTAACCATTTGAAGTGTTTTCCGGCTTCGAATGGTTTTTTTGTTGTTAGTAAATGCTTGGCGAGGGAGGTGACGCTTTAAATGGCACAGGGAACAGTAAAGTGGTTCAACGATAAAAAAGGGTTTGGCTTTATTATAGCGGATACTGGTAAAGACGTATTCGTCCACCATTCAGCTATTGAAGGAGAAGGTTACAAAACCCTCAAGGAAGGCGAAACAGTACAGTTCGAAATAGTCCAGGGCCCTAAAGGCGATCAGGCGACGAAAGTCGTTAAGACGTCTTAGGATATAGTCGCAAACCCGCCGGATTAAAAAATATCATTCAAACAATGATAGAGGAGCAGTATTTTCTTATGAGCCTATACGAGAAACTAGAAATAGATGTAAAGAGCGCCTTAAAAGAAGGTAATTCTTTAAAGGTGTCCGTGCTTAGGATGGCGCTGTCTACCATTAAGACTTTACAGATCGAAAAAAATATAAAGTCGCTTGATGACGGCGGGGTCATAGAGGTGCTTCAGCGCCACGCTAAGCAGCATCGCGAATCGATCGATCAGTTCACCAAGGGGAACAGGCCTGATCTTGCAGACAAAGAAAAAGCCGAACTTAAAATACTCGGAGAGTATCTGCCTGAACAGCTTGCCGAAGAAGAGCTGACAGAGATCGTAAAAGCAACGATATCCGAGATAGGCGCTGCTTCAAAACAGGATACCGGCAAAGTCATGAAAGCGTTGATGGAGAAAGTGAAGGGCAAGGCCGACGGCAAAGCTATCAGTTCGATCGTCGCGCAGATACTCAAATAATATTTTACTTGCCAACAATAGTTAGTTGTGATAGACTTAGCACAAATTATGAAAGGGGGAAGAAATGGCAAAGAAATTAGTAATCGTAGTATTGGCATTGTGCTTCATACTTAGCGGCATATCTTATGCAGCAGACCAGACCGGCGCTCAAAAAGCGAAGACTTGGTGGCAGAAGCTTTTTAACTATCCTGCAAATGTAACAAACGAAACTGCGGGCGTGGTTACTGAAGCTGCGAAGGGCACCACAAATGTGGTTACGAAAGAAGTGAAAACTGTCGGACAGGTTACTTCGGGAAGCCTCGGAAAAACAAAAGATTTAGTTACCGAGCCTCTCATCGGAACAGCTGAAACCACGAAGAAAGCGGTAGAGGGAACAGTCGCAATCCCAACTAACGCGAACAAAGAAGAAGTAAAGTAATAACGAAGCGCATTCTATTTGATAATGGAAAAAAGCCATATTTTTTTTAAAAGATATGGCTTTTTTCCTTGCACCTGAAAGGCTTAGTATGAAAAAGCTGAAATTATTAATAACGATGCTTGTAATTACTGTTATAATGACAGGATGCGGAGAAACCGTTACAGGGGTCGGCAAAGATATTAACCGTATGGGCAGAGGCGTAAATACCTTTTTCTTCCGCCAATAACCGGAGTTCTGATGTCTATAAGAATACGAGAACAAGACGATATAAACATACTCGATATCGATGGCCGCATCGATATAAACTCTTCCGAGTTGATAGAAATGGTTGGGTGGCTGGTCAACTCCGGCAAACTAAGTATTATATTTAATTTCGAAAACGTTGACGTCGTAGATTATAACGGCCTTTCAATACTTGCTATAGCATACAAAAACATTATAAACCATAACGGAAAGCTAAAATTACTGAACGTGCCGATTTCTGTGGTAGAAATGCTGAAGGTGGTAAAGCTTGACTCTGTTTTTGAGATATATTCGGATGAAGAGACCGCGATCAGCAGCTTCACGGAAAGTGAAGTCCAGAAGATGCACTTACGCCGCAAGTTCCCCAGGCTCGATATCCACCTGAACGTGAAATATCAGATGGTCAGTGATAATAGAAACCCAAAATCTTTTAATGGAAACGTGCTTAATATAAGCGCGGCAGGTCTTTACATTTACACTAAACATACATTGCCCGTAGGAACTCTTCTGGATCTGCATTTCGTCATGCCCGATTCAGCCGCTGTCCTTGACGCTACTGGACGAGTTTCGTGGCTTGCTGACAAAGAACTGCAACCTCACGCCTATCCCGGAATGGGAGTGTCTTTTTCCCATCTAACCATGGAAAAGGAAAGGGCGATAGTGGATTTCATAGATAAAAACGTGAGCCATAGAGCCGATCAATCTTAATGAGCAAGTTAGCGGCCTTACGCAAAGCTAGCAGCCACTTCAAAGACTCCTTAAAAAACTGCATTATATGTCCACGTGCGTGCGGTATTAACAGAACTGACGGACATACCGGATATTGCAGGGCGCCTTATAATCCTGTGGTTTACAGCTATCTTGCGCACCGCGGAGAAGAACCTCCGATATCGGGGAGGAAGGGCTCGGGCACTATATTCTTTTCCGGCTGTAATATGAAATGTGTGTATTGTCAGAATTATTCTTTCAGCCAGCTCGATAAAGGCAGTGAGACATCAGTAGAAAAACTCTCTGAGATCATGCTATACCTGCAAAAAATAGGCTGCCACAATATCAACCTCGTAACTCCCACGCACTTCGTTCCTCAGATAGTCTTCGCGCTTGAAAAAGCCTGCGAAGCCGGATTGAATATTCCGATAGCCTACAACACCAGCGGTTACGATAGCCTTGAAACGATAAAGATACTTTCAGGAATAGTTGATATATACATGCCTGACATGCGGTATTCAAATAATGCAATGGCCTCCAAATATTCCGATGCTCCTGATTATGTTGAAGTAAACAGGCTGGCTGTAAAAGAAATGCACGACCAGGTAGGAGATCTGCTCATCGACGATGATGGCATCGCAAAAAAAGGAATTATAATAAGACTCCTGTCTTTACCAAACAATATCTCCGGAACTCCGGAAACGCTTAAATTCATAAAACAAAAAATATCCCCCAACGCCTATTTAAGCATCATGAGCCAGTATTATCCCACACACAAATCGTTTGATTATACCGAGCTGTCGCGCGGTGTAACGGACGATGAATATAAGAATGTAGTTGACGCTGCGAAGCTTTTGGGGTTAAATAATGGTTGGGTTCAGGAAAACCCATCGGGAAACGATGATAAATTTTTAGGAACGAATATAAAACCCAGGATATAGCTAAATGGCAACAAGCCGCAAAAAAACTATCTCGCATGCCAAGCAATTTGAAGCCCTTTCAAAAGTAAGCAAGACCATAACCTCAAATCTTTATCTGGAAGATATATTGAAGCTTATAGTAACTGTTACCGCTGAAATAATGAATTCTAAGATATGTTCCCTTATGCTTATTGACGACAAAACAGGGGAGTTGGTCTTAAAGGCAACTCAGTCGATGAGTGAAGTGTATAATAAAAAACCGAGCCTGAAGATGGGTGAAGGCATTGCGGGAAAAGCGGCCCTTGAAAATAAACCTAAGGTAGTGTATGACCTTTCCAAAGAGCCTGAGTATAAATATAAATATATCGCTGCAAAGGAGGGGCTGTCTTCATTGCTTTCCGTCCCTCTAGCCGTAAGAGGTAAGGTAATAGGTGTGCTGAATAATTATACTTCCAATCCTCACAAGTTCACCAAAAATGAAATCAACATCTTAACAACCGTTGCAAACCAGGCAGCTATTGTTATTGATAATGCCGGGCTGATGGTAAAAACTAAAGTAGCCCAGGAAGAGCTCGAGACCCGAAAGCTCGTCGAGAGAGCGAAGGGTATATTAATGCGGGAACAGGCAATGAGCGAGGAAGAGGCGTTCCGGCGAATTCAGAAGCAGAGCATGGACCTTCGTAAAACGATGCGCGAGATCGCCGAGGCGATCATACTTATTGAAAACATGAAGAAAAAATAATTTGGCCGATCTCGCAACATAATAAACTTGACAAATTTTTTAAATATGCTATACTTATTATGTTAATGAAGACAGTAAGGGACTCTGGCGTCCGAATCCGATGAAAGGATGAGGGCGCTTTTTGTTTTTTAGGATAAAAATTTATGAAAAAAAATTTAAGATTATGTATAGCGCAGATAAACTGCACGGTCGGTGACCTTAAAGGTAACGCAGACAAAGTCATCGAATGCCTACAGAAGGCCAAAACTATAGGGGCTGATATAATCTCGTTTCCCGAGCTTACTATAACCGGATACCCACCGGAAGATTTACTACTAAAGAAAGCCTTTGTCGATGATAATCTGGAGGCCCTGAAGCGCATAACTAAAGCTGTTAACGATATGGTAGCTATAGTTGGTTTTATTGATAGGTCTGGACAAGATCTCTACAATGCGGCTGCGGTCATATATAAAGGAGAGGTCAAGGGCGTCTGCCGCAAAGAATTATTGCCGAACTATGGGGTATTTGATGAAAAGCGCTATTTTAAGCCGGGTAAAGATTCCCGCATATTTAAATTGGGCGACTTTATATTCGGCGCGAATGTTTGTGAAGATATATGGCATACGGAAGGTCCGCTTTGTGCGCAGGCTGCGCTTGGAGCAAAGCTTATAATAAATATAAACTCTTCGCCCTATCATGCCGGCAAAGTCAAAGAGCGTGAGGATATAGTTAAAAGCCAGGCGAAAGCGAACAATGTAGTTGTCAGCTACGCAAATCTGGTGGGTGGTCAGGATGAACTGGTATTTGACGGACAGAGCATGGTCGTGGACGGAACGGGAAAAGTGTTGGCCAGGGCGGAGGCTTTTAAGGAAGATATTGTGGCTATTGATGTAGATGTGCCGGTAGATAAAAATAATGTTTCTAAGACAGCTATATTAATAACTGAATCATATACACCAAAAAATAAGCCTGTGCTTCTTAAAAAGGATACACGCCCGCTGGAGTTAACGGCAGAGATATACCAGGCCCTGCTTTTGGGACTTAAGGACTATGTTTTAAAGAATGGATTTAAAAAAGTTGTCATAGGCATGTCGGGAGGGGTAGATTCTGCTTTAGTAGCGGTTCTCGCGGTGGATGCGTTGGGAAAAGACAATGTCCTTGGCGTCTATATGCCGACACGATACTCTTCTTCTCAGTCAGAAACAGATGCAAGGGCTGTATGTGCCAATCTGGGCATCAAACTTAATGCCATTTCGATCGACCATATATTCAAAATATATCTCATGTCCCTGGAGCAGCAATTTGCAGGCGCGCCAAAAAACATAACTGAAGAAAATATTCAGGCCAGGATACGCGGTAACATTCTCATGGCCCTGTCAAATAAATTTGGTTATATGGTTTTAACTACTGGAAATAAGTCTGAGATGAGCACTGGATACGCTACGCTCTACGGCGATATGGCCGGAGGCTTTGCGGTAATAAAGGATGTGCCGAAAACATTGGTTTACAAACTCGTTTCATACAGAAATTCTATAAGCATGGCCATACCGGAATCGATAATTACAAAAGCACCAACGGCTGAGTTGCGGCCAAACCAGAAAGACCAGGATACTCTTCCCAGCTATGACATGCTGGACCAGATACTGAAGGAGTATGTCGAAGAAGACAAAGGCTATGACGAGATAGTGAACATGGGCTTCGATAAGGAAGTTGTAGGTAAGGTGCTGAATATGGTAGACAGGAGCGAATACAAAAGGAGACAGTCTCCTCCTGGTATTAAGATAACGCCCAAAGCTTTCGGCAAAGACAGACGGATGCCGATCACTAATAAGTACAAGTAAAACGTAGTCATTTCAATGCATGAGGTGACAAGCAGTAAGGCAGCAAGCACATAGATGTGTTTTAAACATAGGCGTTCTAAGAAGTAGAACGCTTTTATTTTTTTAAGACGTTGGCGTCTTTATTCCCACGATGGGAGAAAGGCGCCATTTTTTTGTTTATACCATAGAAAGGAGAGAGGGATTTATGAGAATAATGAATAGAA
Organism: Candidatus Omnitrophota bacterium; assembly: GCA_041663425.1. GTDB lineage: Bacteria > Omnitrophota > Gorgyraeia > 2-01-FULL-45-10 > 2-01-FULL-45-10 > FEN-1322. The sequence continues at coordinate 18,525 of JBAYMS010000009.1, read as the reverse complement.
CCTTTGTAGCGCTGTTTACATTGCTTGCTACCTATTTGCAGCCATTCCACTTATATGCGGACGAGGTGCCTGAGGGGCTTGTGATGACCGCGCTAGATAAGGCAGGCCTGGCGGAATTACTTAATAAAGCTGGTATTAAGGTGTATGGATATGCTGAAGGTGGTTACATGTATGACACCACTGCTCCCCAACCATATGCCGGACCGACTTTTCTAGCGTTTAATAATTTGAGGAACACGCCGTTACTGGATAAGATCAGTTTAAACGCCGAGCGCACAGTTGATGCTACAAAAAAACAATTCGACCTTGGATTTCGACTGGAAGGCATCTGGGGATACGATGCCAGATTCATACACTCTAACGGCCTCGGCGATACCCAAACAGGGAGGTATCAACTTGACCCCTTGCAGGCATATGTTGATGTTGCGCTACCTTATGTGCCAGCTAAAATACGCGCAGGTAAATGGATCGAGCTAGCCGGATTCGAACATTTTAGCGCTAATATTTACGGGGCTTTCGGCGATCCCATGAGGGCTCTATATTCCTATAGTTACCAGTTTTTCTACGCTGAGCCCGGAACTCAAACGGGCGTGCTTGGAACCTATGTGCTCAACCCTCAGTGGACGTTTGATCTTGGGTTTACGGAAGGATGGAATCAATCCACCAGAAATACAGATGGCTATCTTGATATTCTAGGCCGGGTAACCTATCTCCCTAGTGATAAAACCGCCATCATTTTTGTTGCCAATTTAGGCCCTCAATACCCTATAGCAGTAGGGCGAGGCCTGCCTGCGGGCGATAAGAAAGACTGGTGGACAGCTCTTGACTTGGTTATAACACAAAAAGTCACCGATAAACTCAGTCTTGGTGCAGGATTCGACCTTGTCAACGCACCGCACATACCAGGCCTGGAGAGAGGTTCAAAACAATGGGGAGGCGTATCCGGTTACGCAAGCTATGCAGCCGACCCACACGCTACAATAAATACACGTCTTGAATGGTTTAACGATTCATCAGACGGTTTTGCTACCGGAGCAGCAATAGGGGCTAATTATTACGAAGCAACTTTGGGTGTGGCCATAAAACCATTCCCAAAGGATAAGATCCTGTCGCAAGTATTGTTCAGACCGGAAGTCCGCTACGACTGGTCCGATCATAATGTATTCGCCAGGGGAGACAGAAATCAGGTGACATTAAGCGGAGATGTTCTGTTTATTTTTTAAATAGGTCATGTGTTCTAAAAAATGAAAGGAGAAAGCAATGATTAATTCAGGAGACACGGCGTGGATTCTGATGTCGACAGCGTTGGTAATGCTGATGACAGCGCCCGGGTTAGCCTTCTTTTACGGCGGCCTGGTAAGACGGAAGAATGTCCTCGCTACGATGATGCAGTCGTTTTTTGTTTTATGCCTTATCAGCATTCAGTGGATATTGTGGGGCTACAGCCTGGCATTTGGTCCGGATATAGGACATTTCATAGGATCTTTCGCCTGGGTCGGGTTGAAAGGGGTAGGAATGGCACCAAACCCAGACTACTCATCTACTATACCGCATCTTTTATTCATGGTATACCAGATGATGTTCGCTGTTATTACGCCTGGGCTAATAACGGGTGCGTTTGCTGAAAGAATGAAATTTTCAGCTTACGCGATCTTTACCTTATTATGGGCAACTCTGGTTTATGCTCCCGTTTGTCACTGGGTTTGGGGAGCGGGCGGATGGCTGCGAAATATGGGCGCATTAGACTTTGCCGGAGGCACGGTTGTGCACGTCTCTGCTGGCATATCGGCTTTGGTGTGCGCTCTCGTTATAGGCAGGAGAAGAGGTTACGGTCGCGAACCTATGCCGCCGCACAATTTACCCTTAACGATCCTGGGAGCATCTTTGCTTTGGTTCGGATGGTTTGGCTTTAATGCAGGCTCTGCCCTTGGTTCAACCGAGTTAGCTGTGTGGGCGTTTATTGCCACCAACACAGCGGCCGCGGCAGCGGGACTTACATGGATGTTCGTGGAGTGGAAGATTACCGGCAAACCAACCATACTTGGTGGAGCAACAGGCGCCGTGGCTGGGCTCGTAGCTATAACTCCTGCATCCGGATTTGTTTCGCCGCTATCGGCAATATTAATAGGAATTGCGGTTGCTTTTGTTTGTTATGCCGCAGTTGCGGTCATAAAAATTAAGCTCGCCTATGACGATAGCTTAGATGCCTTTGGAGTCCATGGTGTTGGCGGAACTCTCGGAGCGCTTCTGACCGGATTATTTGCACAGAAACTTATCAATCCGGCTGGAAATAACGGGTTATTTTTTGGCAATCCATCGCTACTACTAACCCAATTTATAGGTGTGGCTGCTACCGTAATATATTCAGTAGTAGTAACGTTTATAATTTTAAAGGTGGTTGATCGCTTTATCGGCCTCAGAGTTCCGGACGAGGAAGAGGTCGTAGGCCTCGACATCGCCCAGCACGAAGAGAGCGCGTATACGCTGCTGGATTAAAATAAATAAGGAGGTTTTATGAAACTAGTAATAGCGGTTATACAGCCGCACAAATTGGAGGACGTCTTGCGCGAGCTTGATGACGCTCAGATACACCTTAAGACCGTCACCAACGTTCTCGGCTGCGGCAGGCAGAAGGGCAGAACTGAAGTTTATCGCGGCAGAAAAGAGACGGGCAACTTATTAAAAAAAGTTAAGCTGGAGATAGCCGTAAACGAAGCCTTCGTTAAACCGACAATAGAAGCCATAACGAAAGGGGCGAGGACCGGCAATATAGGAGATGGTAAGATATTCGTCATCGACCTAAAAGAGTCTATCAGGATACGCACCGGCGAGGAGGGAGATGTCGCAATAGGTTAAAAAAGGCCTTGCATAATCAGGCCAAATAATGTATACTATATATGCACATTGAAGTGTATAAAAATAATAAAAAAACGAACAGAGACGTTCTTGTTTTAATAAAGAATGTCTCTGTTTTTTTATTATGACCTATGGTAGAATGTTTTCTAATACTAAAGAATTGTTAATATAATCGGGAGGAAAATCGATGAACGTAAGAAAGAAAGCTCTTTTTAACATTAAAAGCATAGAAATAGAGCCTGTTAAGTTGCCTAAAAAAATCTCGTCTTATTTCGGCGAGAACACCTTCAGCATGACAGCTATGCAGAAATATATTTCAAAGGGGACTTTTGAGGCATTTAAACGCTGGATGTCTGAGGGAACCATAATAACGCTAGAGCAGGCCAATGAGATCGCAGATGCCATGAAGGAATGGGCGATTTCAAAAGGTGCAACATATTATACGCACTGGTTCCAGCCGATGACGGGGCTCACCGCTGAGAAGCACGACAGCTTCATTTCTATAACCGGCCCCGGGAAAGTTATTGAGAAATTCTCCGGTAACAAACTTATACAGGGTGAGCCGGACGCCTCAAGCTTCCCATCGGGAGGCATACGCGCAACTTTTGAAGCCAGAGGATATACAGCATGGGATCCGTCGAGCCCAGCCTTTATAATAGAATCGAGGATGGGCAAGACGCTGTGCATACCTACCATATTTATTTCTTATCACGGTGAAGCGCTCGATAAGAAATTACCGCTTCTTCGTTCCGATGAAGCTTTGAGTAAATCGGCGGTAGGGCTGTTAAAGCTTTTCGGACATAAAGATGTGAAGAAGGTTGTGTCAACGTGCGGGCCTGAACAGGAATATTTTCTCATAGACAAACTTTACTATAATCTGAGACAGGACCTGCTTTTGACGGGACGCACGCTTGTTGGAGCCGCCTCACCAAAAGGACAGCAGCTTGAAGATCAATACTTCGGCACCATAAAAGAACGTGTCGTTAATTTCATGTTTGAAGTAGCTGAAGAGGCATATAAGTTAGGCATACCGGTAATGACCCGGCATAATGAAGTAGCTCCGCATCAATATGAATTTGCACCTATTTTTGAGGAGTCCAATTTAGCCGCAGATCATAATCAGCTGCTTATGGAGTTATTAAAGAAGGTAGCGCTCAGACATAACATGGTCTGTTTGTTACACGAAAAACCATTTGCGGGAATAAACGGCAGCGGAAAGCACCTGAACTGGTCGCTGGCCGATGACAAGGGAAACAATCTTTTAAACCCCGGAGATACGCCGGAAGATAACCTGCAATTCCTTGCCGTGCTGGCAGCAGTATTAAGGGCTGTGTATATTCATTCTGACCTTTTACGGGCAAGCGTTGCTATGGCCGGAAATGAACACAGGCTGGGCGCTAACGAAGCTCCGCCTGCCATTATAAGCGTTTTCTTAGGCGATCAGCTCTCCGGTATAATGGATATGCTGGAAAAAGGCACGAAGAAAAGCGTTTCAAAAAAAGACATCATGGATTTTGGCATTGCACGTCTGCCGCAATTCAATAAAGACTCCACAGACAGGAACAGAACGTCACCATTTGCTTTCACGGGAGCTAAGTTTGAATTTAGGGCAGTAGGATCATCTCAGAATATTTCCACGCCTATCGCTGTCATAAACACGATAATAGCTGAGTCCCTGGACTACGTGGCTGAAAAGATAAAGACGGCTGCTGATGGCAAGGATTTCAACACTGCCGTCTTAAAAGTAGTGGCCGAAATAGCAAAAGAAACCAAGGACATCAGATTCGAGGGTAATAATTACTCTGAAGAATGGGTGAAGGAGGCAAAGAAGAGAGGCCTGCCAAACATAGCATCCACTGCCGAAGCGCTCAAGGCTTTGACCAAGAAAGAGAATATTAAATTATTCTCTAAATACAAAGTCTTTTCTGAGGAAGAGGTTGTAGCCAGATATCACATATGGATACATACCTACAACACAACGCTCGAGATAGAAGCTAATACGCTGAACGAAATGGTCAATGCCAGCATAATACCTGCAGGATATGAATACGAAAAACTGCTGGCAGACAACCTGAACGACCTTGCAAGCCTTAAGAAGGCAGCGTCGTTTAAAGTTGCTGCCGAAGCTTTTAAGGATTCAGAAGAGCATCTTGCCGAAGTGGCGTCAAAGATATATTACGTGCGCCGCAATGCAAAAGAAATGATGTCTCTTCTGGAAAAGGCCGAAAAAATGCACCACGAGGAGAGGGCTAAGCTGTATTTTGATAAACTAAAACCTCTTATGGAGCATATCCGCATGCATGCCGACCAGCTGGAACGTGTCGTCTCGGATGAGCATTGGGATCTGCCCAAATACAGAGAAATGCTGTTTATTAAATAGTTTTTTCTTTTCAGCGCGACGTTGCACTGAAAAAAAATAGGATTATCCTAAACTGAACACAGGCGTTCAGAGTGTCGTAAAAAAACGACTACTTTGAACGCCTGTGTTATTTATTTTGGAGGTAGGTGTTTTAAAATGACTTATCCATCACTGCCAGACAGAAAGGGCTTATACGATCCGCGATTTGAGCACGATTCATGCGGGGTAGGATTCGTTTGCAATATTAAAGGTAACGGATCTAATGAGCTTGTGCTTCAGGGACTGGAAGTGCTTAACCGCCTGGCTCATCGCGGAGCAACGGGAGCCGATCCGAAGACTGGGGATGGTGCCGGCATACTCATTCAGATACCGCATGACTTTTTCATAAAAAAGTGCGAAACCGAAAATATAGCGCTGCCTGATTTGGGCGAATATGGGACAGGGTTAATATTCCTGCCTACTGACGAAAAAGAAAAAGACATCTGCAGAAAAATAACGGAAGAAACCATTAAAGAAGAAGGGCAGGCATTCCTGGGGTGGCGAAAAGTGCCGGTCGACAGATCTGATATTGGTGTCACCGCCCAAAAAACAGCGCCGGTCATTGAGCAGCCGTTTATCGGAAAGGCGTCCGGAATAAAAGATACTCTTGAATTTGAGCGTAAATTATTTGTAATCCGAAAAAGGATCGAGAATGCAATCCGCTCGTCCGATTTAAGACAAAAATCTTTTTTCTATATAACAAACCTGTCGTGCCGCACTTTTTCATACAAAGGGCTCCTGATGCCGCATCAGGTAGGGAATTTCTTCCTGGACCTTAAAGATAAAGACGTAAAGAGCGCAATATGTCTGGTTCATTCACGCTACAGCACGAATACCTTCCCTACGTGGAACCTGTCGCAGCCGTTCAGGTTCTTAGCACATAACGGAGAAATAAACACGCTGCGTGGAAACATAAACTGGATGAAAGCCCGGGAGAGTCTTTTAGCAAGCGATCTCTTCGGAAAAGATATTAAGAAACTGTATCCCGTGATCGTTCCCGGAGGAAGTGATTCTGCGGCTATAGACAATGTTTTTGAGCTTTTAATCCTGTCCGGCCGCTCAATACCTCATGCCATGATGATGCTCATACCGGCTGCGTGGGAACAGGATAATTCTATGAGCGCTAAACTTAAACATTTCTACAAATATCACTCATGCCTAACCGAGCCATGGGACGGTCCGGCAGCAATGGCATTTACCGACGGAACCAGGATAGGCGCTTGTCTTGACAGGAATGGCTTACGCCCGGCGCGGTATATTATTACAAATAAAGATTTCGCGGTCATGTCATCCGAGGTAGGAGTCCTTGACATACCATCAAAAGACATAGTTAAATCGGGCAGGCTGGAACCCGGCCGGATATTTTTCATCGATACGGGACTTGGCAAAATAATAGATGATAGCGAGCTTAAAGACCAGATGGCTTCGCGCTCACCTTATGGATCATGGATAAAAAACAATATCGTTGAACTGGACTCTCTGCCCAAATCAAAAAAACCGGCGGGAAAATCTGACGATATTGAAAAAAATATGAAGGCGTTCGGCTATACCCGCGAAGATCTCAAGGTCATCATAACGCCTATGGCAGAAAAAGGCGCTGAACCTGTCGGTTCTATGGGTAACGACACGCCGCATGCGGTGCTTTCTCCAAAACCACAGCTGCTCTATACATATTTTAAGCAGCTTTTTGCGCAGGTGACAAATCCTGCCATCGATCCTATAAGGGAAGAGCTTGTCATGAGCCTGGAGAGCTATATAGGCCCCGAGAAGAACCTGCTCGCCGAAACAGCAGACCATTGCCATAGATTGCATGTAAAAAGGCCTATTCTCATCAATGATGAGCTTCTCAAAATCCGCGATATAAAGTTTAACGGATTCAAAACAAAAACCATATCAATCCTATTTGATGTAAAGAATGAAAAAAATATATTGAAAACTATTAACAATATTTGTTCAGAAACCTCCGACGCTATTAAAGATGGCTATAAATTCATCATACTTAGCGATAGAGGAACGAATAAAAACAAATGCGCGCTACCGGCTCTTTTAGCTGTCGGAGCCCTGCATCAGTATCTTGTCAAAAAATCTCTCCGCACACAGATAGGTATTATAGTAGAAAGCGCGGAGCCCAGGGAAGTGCATCATTTTGCGCTTCTGTTTGGTTACGGCGCCGACTGCGTCAATCCATACCTCGCCTATGAGGTCATCTCCAAACTGATAAAGGATGGGGACCTGAATATAGATCCGGATAAAGCCCTGCATAATTACATAAAAGCGGTAGACAAGGGCATACTTAAGATATTATCCAAGATGGGGATATCAACCCTTCAAAGCTATAGAGGCGCTCAGATATTTGAAGCGCTTGGGCTGGACGGCAAAGTTGTAGATAAATGTTTTACAGGTACAGCTTCCAGGGTTGGCGGTATAGGCTTTGACTGTATACATAAAGAATGTATTGCACGCCATAATATGGCCTATGCCGGAGCAGACACACCATATCTTTCTTCCGGAGGGATTTACCAATGGAAGAGAGATGGCGAATTTCATCTATGGAATCCTGAAAGCATTGCTGCTCTCCAGGATGCTACAAGATTAAATGATTACAAAAAATACCAGGAATTTGCAAAGCTCATAAATGACCAGTCGAAGAATCCATGCACACTGAGAAGCATGCTGAAATTTAAATCCGTCACACCAATACCTATAAGTGAAGTAGAGCCTGTCGGATCTATTTTCAAACGCCTTGCCACAGGAGCTATGAGTTTCGGATCGATAAGCAAAACTGCGCATGAAACACTTGCCCTGGCAATGAATAAACTGGGCGGCAGGTCTAATACCGGCGAGGGCGGAGAGGACCCTGCAAGGTTCACACCGCTGCCGAATGGAGATTCTGCGCGAAGCGCCATAAAGCAGGTAGCTTCGGGCCGTTTTGGCGTGACTACAAATTACCTGGTAAATGCAGACGAGATTCAGATAAAGATAGCGCAGGGTGCGAAACCAGGCGAGGGCGGACAGCTGCCGGGGCATAAAGTCAGCTCCATGATAGCGCGGACCAGATACACAACGCCGGGCGTTACCCTCATTTCACCGCCGCCGCATCACGACATATATTCCATAGAAGACTTAGCCCAGCTCATATTCGACCTGAAGAATGTGAATCCGCGGGCACGCATAAGCGTTAAGCTTGTTTCTGAAATAGGCGTCGGAACGATCGCTGCCGGTGTTGCCAAGGGGCATGCGGACATGATACTCATATCCGGCGGTGATGGCGGAACGGGCGCCTCCCCCTTAAGTTCTATTAAACACGCCGGACTACCATGGGAGTTAGGATTGTCAGAGGCCCACCAGACACTTGTCCTTAACGACCTGAGAAGCCGCGTACGGCTGCAAACCGACGGTCAGATGCGAACCGGCAGGGATGTGGCGATAGCCGCTTTGCTGGGAGCCGAAGAATTTGGCTTCTGCACTGCAGCACTTATAATATCTGGCTGCGTAATGTTGCGCCATTGCCATCTCAACAACTGTTCAGTCGGCGTAGCCACACAAGATGAAATACTTGAAAAGAGGTTTAGGGGTAAGCCCGAATACTTGATAAATTATTTCCATTTCATAGCAGAGGAATTACGGCAGATCATGGCTTCGCTGGGCATGCGGACAATAGATGAAATGGTGGGCAGGGTCGATCTCCTTGAGCGAGACGAAAAAATTAAATCGTGGAAAACTGACACCATAGATTTTTCCAGAATACTTTACAAACCATCTGTACCGGATAATGTCGACACACATTGCACGGTCAAACAAGATCATGGCATCGATAAAATACTCGACATCAAACTTATAGAACTATCCAGGGAGGCAATAAGAAATGCTGTCCCGATAAGGATCGAGACGGAAATCAAGAGTATAAACAGGACAACCGGAGCTATGCTAAGCGGCGAAATATGCCGTTTGCATGGTGAAGAGGGACTGCCTCAGGACACAATAAAATGTAAATTCAGAGGCATGGCCGGACAGTCTTTCGGCGCGTTCTTAACAAAAGGCGTAAACTTTGAGCTTGAAGGTATGGCAAATGATTACGTCGGAAAAGGCATATCCGGCGGAACGATAATAGTATATCCGGATAAAACCAGCCAATACGCATCAGAGGATAATATAATTATCGGAAATACTGCGTTCTATGGAGCGATAAATGGCCAGGCATATATAAGAGGCATGGCCGGAGAGAGATTCTGTATAAGAAATTCAGGTCTCCTGGCTGTGGTTGAAGGTGTTGGAGATCATGGCTGTGAATACATGACGGGCGGACGCGTAATAGTGTTGGGTAAGACCGGAAGAAATTTTGGAGCAGGCATGTCCGGAGGTATAGCATATATATATGACCCTAAAAATGAATTTGAAGGGAAATATAATAAGGAGATGGTCCAAATAGAAAAAGTTACAGATGAAGATGAGCCAACAATAAATGACCTTCTGCTCAACCACTCAAGATATACACAAAGTCCGGTCGCAAAAAAGATACTCGCCAATTTTAAAGGCAGTATGAAAAAGTTTGTAAAAGTAATGCCTTTGGAATATAAACGCATACTTGAAAATCAAAAGATAACGGCGGAGAAAACTCCGACAGAGGTTTCAGATGGGTGATACACACGGTTTCCTTAAAATAAAACGGAAGATCTCTTCTTATAGGCCTGTTTGCGAAAGAGTAAAAGACTATAAGGAGGTTTTGCAATTACGCTCCGACGAAAGCTCTGAAGAACAGGGTGCGCGCTGTATGGATTGCGGAACTCCGTTTTGTCACTGGGGCTGTCCCATAGGCAACCACATCCCTGAATGGAACGACCTAATATTTCACGGACAGTGGGAACAAGCAGCAGAAATGCTGCGAGGGACTAACAACCTTCCTGAGATAACCGGCCGGATATGTCCGGCTTTATGTGAATATGCATGCGTTCTCGGTATAAATGACGACCCTGTAACTATCAGAGAGAATGAGCTGGCCATAGTTGAACGTGCATTCAGGAGCGGCCAGATAAAAGCACGGCCTCCGAAAAAAAAGACAGGCCGGAAGGTCGCGATAATAGGCTCAGGCCCTGCGGGACTCTCAGCGGCAGACCAGCTGAATAGGGCCGGACACAGCGTTACTGTGTTTGAGAGGGATGACAAAATAGGCGGAATACTCAGATATGGCATACCGGACTTTAAGCTGGATAAAAGCATTCTGGACAGGCGTATTAATATATGGCGGAAAGAAGGGATCAAATTTAACACTAATACAGATGTCGGTATAGCTATTAAAATTTCCCGCCTGGAAAAAGAATTTGATGCGATATGCCTTGCAGGCGGAAGCAGGACACCTCGCGATATAAAGATAGAGGGGAGAGAACTATCCGGAATATATTTTGCTATGGACTACCTGATACAGTCAAATAAACGCGCTTCCGGCAAAAAGATACCCGCAGATAAGCTGATAGACGCAAAAGGAAAAAAAGTTGTCGTTATAGGCGGCGGCGACACAGGTGCCGATTGTGTTGGAACAGCAAACCGGCAAGGGGCAAGCTGTGTTACGCAGATAGAGGTCATGCCCAAGCCCGCAGAATGCAGGACGGCCAATTACCCATGGCCTAAATATCCGCTCATACTAAAGACCTCAACAAGTCATGAAGAAGGCGGCGAGCGCTACTGGTCAATCTTGACAAAGAAATTCATTGGTAAAAACAATCGCGTTCAGAAGATATCCTGCGTTCAGGTAGACTTTTCGCAAAAAGACGATAAGGGCTGCCCGCTTATGAAAGAAATTCCGGGAAGCGCTTTTGAGATAGAAGCGGATCTTGTAATAATCGCGGTAGGATTTTTGCACCCTGAGCATTCCGGACTTCTTAAAGAGCTGGGGGTAGCTCTGGATGCGCGCGGCAATGTAAATACTGACAACAATTACACAACATCCCTAAAGAAAGTATTTGCGGCGGGCGATATGCGAAGAGGCCAGTCGCTCGTAGTCTGGGCAATCTCCGAAGGCCGCGGCGCCGCCCACTGCATCGATAAATACCTTATGGGCACCACATCGCTGCCGCGCATATAAAACAGAATAAACTTGGCCTCGGTCGGCGACCTCGGCACTTGGTCAACTCGCGACAGAATAAACTTGATATCCTGCCGGACCTATAATAGAATGATTACCTTATGACGGATAAACCCAATATATTTGGCAAGATTAAAGAGTTTGTCATAGGAAAAGCCAGAAACCTCCATGATCCGCAATTATTCCACAAGATCTCACTTGTCGCCTTCTTTGCGTGGGTTGGTTTAGGGTCAGACGGCCTATCTTCTTGCTGTTACGGACCGGAAGAGGCCTTCCTCACCCTTCAGGCGCACATGTTTCTTGGAATATTCGTCGCTATAGCCACCGCTGTAACAATATTTGTAATAAGCTCCAGCTATTCTCAGATAATCGAACTTTTCCCTGCCGGCGGAGGAGGGTATTTAGTTGCCAGTAAATTACTGTCGCCATCAGTCGGAATGGTATCAGGATGCGCCCTCCTCGTAGATTACGTTCTTACTATAGCGCTATCAATAGCAAGCGGGGCAGACGCGCTCTTTAGTTTTCTACCTCTAGAATGGCTGCAATTTAAATTGCCGATAGCAGTAATTGGTGTCTTAGCGCTTACTTTATTGAATATGCGGGGGGCAAAAGAATCAGTATTACCGCTTGTACCGATATTTTTAATATTTTTAGCAACACATTTATTCGTAATTATATATTCGCTGGCAACGCACGCTTCTCAGTTTGGCACAGTAGTAAGTTCTACGATCTCCGATGTCAACGCTACAAGATCTGAAATAGGCATGTTTGGCATGCTGATATTATTAATGAAAGCATATAGCATGGGTGCGGGAACATACACGGGTATAGAGGCCGTCTCAAACGGCATACCCATACTAAGGGAGCCAAAAGTTGATACCGCGAAGAAAACGATGCGCTATATGGCAATCTCGCTGGCTACCGTAGCCTGCGGACTCATGATCGGATACCTCTTATACCATGTAAAGTTCCAACCAGGGAAGACGCTTAACGCGGTATTGCTCGAAAATGTAACTTCGGGCTGGAATCCGGGCATAGGCTACACTTTTCTGCTAGTCACGCTTATATCTGAAGCAGTTCTGCTATTCGTAGCAGCGCAAACAGGTTTTCTGGACGGGCCTCGCGTTCTGGCTAATATGGCACATGACAGGTGGTTTCCGTTTCAATTTGCCCTATTAAGCGAACGGTTCGTTACTCAAAACGGCATATTGCTTATGGGCGGCGCAGCACTTCTTTTAATAACTTTAAGCCAAGGATCAGTTAAATTCCTGGTTGTATTATATGCTATAAACGTTTTTATCACTTTCTGCCTTTCCCAGCTGGGAATGGTTCGTCATTGGTGGAATGTTAAAAGCCAAGATCCCTCGTGGCTTAAAAAACTTATCATTAACGGCATAGGTCTTATACTAACCACTTTCATTCTACTCTCCGTAATAATAATAAAATTTTATGAGGGAGGATGGATAACAATATTTATAACAGGCTCATTAATCATTCTTGCAATATCAATAAGACGCTACTACCGCAGGACAATGAAGCTATTGGTTCGTCTTGATAGCCTTGTCCACGCTGCAGAAATTGCAAAATCAGTAGAATCGGAAAGCTCGCAAACAGGTCCTGAACCGCAATACGACCCTGAGTCAAAAACAGCGGTAATTTTAGTAAATGGTTTTAATGGTATGGGGCTTCATACTTTATTTAATGTAAGACGGCTCTTCGGAGATATTAAAAATTTTGTTTTCATAAAAGCGGGAATAATTGATTCCGGTAACTTTAAAGGTGTTGATGCGATAGGCGATTTAAAAGCACACGTTCAGGACGAGCTCAATCACTACGTTGCTTTTATGAAAAATCAAGGCTTCTACGCAGAAGCCTTTTCTACATTAGGGACAGAAATTGCTGATGATATTTCAGGGATGGCTTACGAAATTTTTGAACGTTACCCGAACAGCGTATTCTTCGGCGGACAGATAGTATTCCCGCAGGATACAATATTCACCAAGATGCTTTACAATTATACGACTTTCGCTGTCCAGCGCAGACTACACCAGAAGGGTATACCTTTTATAGTCATGCCTGTAAGAGTAAGCTGAGCAAAATTACTTGACAATTCCGGATTTTAGTTTATAATATTGGCATAGTTTTTAGACAGTGTCGTCTTTTAAGACCTCCTCGTTAGGAAGGTTAGTGCAGGAGGTCTTATTTCTTTAATACTTACACATATACGCCGAACGCGGCAGGAGGAGATAATAAAATGGTTTACGGGCTTACGTTTTTTGAGCAAGTAGCGATTTGGGGTGTTTTAGGTATCTCCATATTGGGGTTACTTTACGCGCTTTTCCTTCGTAAGCAGATATTGAGGGAAGATAAAGGCGATACAAAAATGGTAGAGGTGTGGAACGCCATACGTGAAGGGGCGAACGCATACCTTAAGAAACAGCTATTTTCGATCCTGCCATTGATCGGACTACTTACATTCGCTCTATTCTTTTCAGTTTACATAGTGCCCCCATCAGAAGAAGCTCTGCAGAGGTTTGCCGGACAGCCCGAATCTATGGTCAGGCTTATTATAGGCATAGGCAGGGCGCTGGCTTTCATTATGGGTGCTGTATTTTCACTGCTTGTAGGACAGCTCGGTATGCGCATGGCAGTCCAGGGTAACGTCAGGGTAGCTCAGGCAGCAAAGAGGTCATTTGGCGATGCGCTCAGAATAGCCTATCGCTCCGGAACTATCACAGGTATGCTTACCGACGGTCTCGGGTTATTTGGCGGCACGATAATTTTCATCATATTCGGAGTAGCAGCACCGGACGCATTGCTAGGGTTTGGTTTTGGCGGAACGCTCCTGGCCCTATTCATGAGAGTTGGCGGCGGAATATACACTAAAGCAGCAGATGTTGGCGCTGACCTCGTGGGTAAAGTTGAGGCAGGCATACCTGAAGACGACCCCCGCAATCCGGCTGTTATCGCGGATCTCGTAGGCGATAACGTCGGTGACTGCGCTGGTATGGCCGCCGATATATTTGAATCATACGAAGTTACCATAGTGGCCGGTCTTATACTTGGTCTTGCACTATATCACATAACTCACAGACTTGAATGGATAGTTTATCCGCTTCTCGTCCGCGGCATCGGTGTGCTTTGCTCAATAATAGGAACTTATGCGGTAAAAGAAGGGCCTTCCAAGAGCGGAAATGCTATGAAGGCAATATTTAAAGGCTTCCTTACATCAGCTGCCATATCAGTAGCTATGTTCGGAGTTCTCGCCTATTTCTATATGAACAAATTACCGGGCGGATGGTGGAGGCCTTTCATGGCAACTGCCGTAGGAGTAGGCCTGGCAATAGCTATTGATCGCTTGACCGAATACTTCACAGGCACAGAAGGCAAACCGGTACGCGAGATCAGAAAATCTACAGGCACAGGCTCAGCTACCACTATATTATCAGGTATAGCCGTAGGCTATGAATCTGCAGTCTGGTCAATCCTGGTCATAGCTACAACAATATTCTCATCTATAATGATATTCGGCACTATTCCCGGCGTAGAAGGAGCCACAAAGGTAGCATATATACTTTACGGTGTGGCGATGACCGGCATAGGCATGTTAACCCTTACCGGAAACAACGTTGCTATGGACTCATTTGGTCCTATAGCTGACAATGCAAACGGCATAGGGGAAATGGCATGGCATGGTAAAGAAGACAAGGAAACAAAAGAAGCACGCCAGATCATGGCCGATCTAGACGGAGTTGGCAATACCACAAAGGCTATTACTAAAGGAGTTGCCATAGGTTCTGCAGTTATAGCAGCTGTAGCACTATTTGGTTCATATATGGTCGATGTAAGCAAAGTTCAGGCCGCGCTAGGTATATTACCGGCCGATCAGCTCAACTCGATAGGTATACGCGTATCTGTCCCGCAGGTGTTTGTAGGTATGTTGATAGGTGGGGCAATACCATGGCTCTTCTCGGCGTTCAGCATTCAGGCCGTATCCAGAGCTGCATCATTAATAGTATTGGAAGTTCGCCGCCAATTTAAATTAGGCGTTTTAGAAGGCAAGGTAAAGCCGGATTATCAGCAGGCCGTTGCGATCTCTACGACTGCCGCACAGAAAGAACTTGTAGGCCTGGCTATAATTTGCATAGTTTCTCCTATCGTGGTCGGATTGGTTCTGCAGGTAGAAGCGCTTGGCGGATTCCTGGCAGGTATAATTCTCTCAGGACAGCTGCTCGCAGTATTTATGTCAAATGCGGGCGGGGCATGGGACAATGCCAAGAAGACCATTGAAGATGAAGCGCGTAGCGTAGAAAACAACACGGGTAAAGGTTCAGAACGTCACAAGGCAGCAGTAGTCGGTGACACTGTCGGCGATCCGTTAAAAGACACCGCAGGTCCGGCACTTAACCCGATGATAAAGGTGGTAAATTTAGTCTCTGTAATAATCGCCCCGATAGTTGTTCAGTACAACAAGCTCGGAATCGGCGGATGGATAATAGTTTCACTTCTCTGCGCATCGCTCGTATGGGCTGTGCTAAAGAGCAAAAAGGCTGCTCCGGATATAGCGGTAGCAAAATAGCCCAAGGTGATATAACAACAAATCATGGAACAAAATTATTTATTAGCTTGCGTTGCCATTCCAGTAATAGGCTCTTTCACTCTTCCTATAATAGGGAGAGTGTCTGAGTTCGCGCGGAATGTCCTCGCTCTTATATTCGTTGGAGCGTCGCTTGTATTATCGATAGCGCTTGTGCCTGCCGCAATGGCAGGGCGCGCTGTTTCGATATGCTACAACCTGCCGCTTGGATTTAACTTCATACTGACTGCCGATGCCTTAGCGGTATTTATGGCTATAGCCTCATCTCTGGTAGGCGCTATAATAGTTTTGTATTCATTTGGATACATAAGCCACTACCAGAATCGCAACGAATACTATTTGATGGTAACGCTCTTCTTAGGCTCTATGATGGGACTGATCTACTCCGGCAATCTCATATTCCTATATCTGTTCTGGGAAATCACAGCCATTGCAAGCTGGCGTTTGATAGGCTTCTTCCGTGAGAAAGAATATGTTCTGAGGGCAGATAAAGCATTTCTCGTAACGGTTTTTGGCGCCCTGGTAATGCTTTTGGGTTTCATCTATATATATCAGGTTACCGGATCTTTTGATCTTTCGGTTATAAAGGCAGCATTTAAGACCAGCTCAATACCTGATATAGCGGTCATGCTGATATTGGTAGGAATTTTGTCAAAATCTGCAACGCTGCCATTTCACACATGGCTGCCGGATGCTGGCGTAGCTCCGTCACCGGTCACAGCGCTGCTTCACGCTGCGGTCCTGGTCAAGATAGGCGTATATGTCTTTGCAAGATTGTTCGTCGCTACCCTTACATTGAGCCAGATATGGTATACCGTAGTTCCTGTGCTAGCTGGCGTAAGCGCACTGGTAGCAGCGGGAGCGGCACTGGTAGAAACCGACATGAAGCGCATAATAGCGTATTCCACGGTAAGCCAGATAGGCTTTATCTTCCTCGGATTTGCCATCGGCACCGAGGTAGGATGCGCAGGAGCGCTTCTCTATATTCTAATGCATGGGCTCGCCAAAGGCGGGCTATTTTTATGCGCAGGCATAGTTGAACAGAACACTAAGACTAAAGACATTACAAAGATGGGCGGACTTATCGCAACGATGCCGGTAACCGCGGTATCATTTCTCATATGCGCGTTCTCAGTAATGGGCGTTCCGCCGTTCGGAGGGTTCTTCAGTAAATACCTGGTCTTCTCTGGCACGGCAAACAGCGGAAGCGTCCTGATCACGAGCATATTTTTGTTCGGGGCATTCTTAACGCTTATATATCTGTTCAGAATATTTAACATGATATTTTTAGGAGAAGCACAGAAGCCGCCGGTTAAAGAAGGTTCGCGTGTCATGGTTGTCTCTGTGGCAATACTTGCCATACTTTCAATAGCGGGCGGGATATTGATAAAATATCCCTCAGAATTTGTTCAGGTAGCCGTCAAACAGATGATGGGAATTTAATATGAACATCAACACAATATTTTATCCGATAATAATTCCGCTCATAACAGCGCTCGTAATTCTTGCCCTGCCAAAAAAAGTTAAGTGGGCCAAGGAGGTCGCTGCGGTAGCCGGAACAACGCTGAACCTGCTGGCAGCTATAACATTGTTTAAATCAAATATCATATTTTCGCATCCGTGGTCGGGCTTTGGCATAGACTTTTCGATGCGCTTATATCAGTTCAGCGCATTCATAATTCTCGCAGCAGCCGGATTTGCATTTCTGATAACTTTATATTCTACAGCCTCATTATTTAACAAAGACTACGCAAAACCATTTTACATATATCTGGCGTTATCGCTTCTGATGGTCAACGGGGCAGTATTGGCAAATAACCTCGTCCTGATGCTGTTCTTCTGGGAGGGCTTGCTCGTTACCTTATTCGGCATGATCGCGATAGGCGGCAAACAGGCCTTCAAAACAGCTACAAAGGCATTTGTAATAGTCGGTATAAGCGATCTGTTTATGATGGTAGGAATCGCTCTGACCGCTTACCTTGCCGGCACACTTACAATGACAAGCATAAGTCTTTCTACGGCGGGTTTGGGCGGACTGGCATTTATATTCCTGGTAATAGGCGCTATCTCTAAGGCAGGCTCGATGCCGTTCCATAGCTGGATACCGGATGCTGCTATCGACGCACCACTTCCTTTCATGGCGATACTTCCGGCATCGCTGGAGAAGCTGCTCGGAATATATTTCCTCGCACGAATATCTCTCGACATGTTCAAGCTCAACGTCCATTCGTGGGCAAGCACAACCCTTATGGTGGTGGGCGCTATAACAATACTCCTGGCAGTTATGATGGCGCTCGTCCAGAAAGATTACAAAAGACTATTGTCCTATCACGCTATAAGCCAGGTAGGATATATGATATTAGGGATAGGCACACTGGTCCCGGTAGGTATCGTAGGTGGATTATTTCATATGATCAATCACGCTATGTATAAGAGCTGCCTATTCTTAACCGGCGGTTCAGTGGAAAAGCAGACGGGCACTACCGATCTGAACAAGCTGGGCGGGATCGCTAAAAAAATGCCCGTAACCTTTATATGTTTTATAATAGCGGCCGCGTCCATATCAGGCGTTCCGCCGTTTAACGGCTTCTTCTC
>JBAYMS010000008.1:0-45801 GCA_041663425.1 Candidatus Omnitrophota bacterium | reverse complement strand
CTGACAAGAAAGACGAAGATGTAATAAAAGAAGACGGCAGCGGCATTACTGACTTAGGTAAAGAAGTATTGAAGAGCATCTTCGCTGTTGCGGAGGAGCTGGACAATAATCCTCTGGTTCCACAGAACTTCAAGGAAGACAAAGATATTGACAACATAGGCCGCAGGATGGCCATGGCGCAGGATATAGTATTGAAGCCGTATGACTGGATAAAAATAGTAACTTTGGCTCCTGACGAAAAAGGTAAAATACAAGTAGTATTAGTGGGAGATGGCCTAAAGAAGCTATTTGCAATAGAAAGAGCCATGGCTGCCAGCAAAATTGATCAATTAAGAGAAGATCCTTCTGACCATGATAGCAATAAAGAAGGCTTAAGAATGTCGTTTGCTCGAGATTGTGTTACGCATCCCGATGAGTGGAAAGATGACCAGACCAATGTAAAAATCGTATGGTATGACAACAATGCTGGTGTTGTTACTCTCGATGAGGGTAGTTTCGAGCTTATGTTTAAAATTGCTGAAGAGTTAAATAATACTAATATAGAGGAATTAAGCGGATCGAAAAAAATAAATATAGGACGTAGAAATGCTATCGCCAGGGCTGTTGTTACAAAAATAGCTGACTGGGCAGGTATCATAAACGTAGAGGACGGGAAGTTTAAAAATGTCGTAAAAGAAAAACTCGAACTTATATTTAAAATTAATGCACAACTTGCGGAAATGGGCGACAAGTACAATATAAAAAATATTAAAGGAAAAGATAATACATATTCAGAAGGAGCCAGGATATCTCTGGCGAGAGATGCTGTTAGTGAGGCTACAAAAGAAAAACTCGAGGGCATAATAGATATTATAGATAAAGACGGCGTAAAGACGCCCGATATAAAAGCGGACGGCGTCAGGAAAATATTTGTCATAGAAGAGGCGCTTGCGACATCCGATAAAACAGCCAAAATAGGAAAGTTGAGAGGAGCGGCCGCTACGGATGTAGGCCGCAGAATGTCTATAGCGGTAGAGGCGGCTTCGACTTTAGCAAAAATAAAAGAAAAGTGGCAGGGAGTTATAGACGTCGATGAACAGCTGAATGTTAAAATTGATCAATCGACTCTGGAGCAGATATTTACTGCTGAAAATGACCTGGCAAAAATGAACATAAAAGGTATGTCCGGAGACAGTCCGCAGGCAGAAGGCCGTAGGTTGGGCACTGCGAATGATGTTATCCGTAAGCCTGATTCATGGGCAGGCATTATTAATAAAGATTCAAACGGTAAGATCCAGCCAACGAAGCTTCTCGATCGAATGATCGAAATAGAAGGTGCTTTGAGCACTAGCGGCATAGCGAGATTAGAGGGAGTGACTCCTGATATAGAGGGATTCAGGATAGCCATTGCCAAAGACGTTGCATTACATCCAGATGAGTGGAGAGGCATTATCTTAGATGAATCGGGTAAACTTGTTGATATAAATAAGAAAAAGATCGAGCTAGTCATTAAGGTCGAAGAGGCACTTGCGGCATTAAAAGATGTGAAAGAATTGCAGGGGACCGGTAAAGATGATATCGATGCGATGGGTATGCGGATGGCTATAGCAATAGGTGTAGTGAAAGCCCCCGCAGATTGGCTTAGCTTAATAAATTATAATGATAAAACAGGAGAAGTTGAGATAGTCGGGAAAAACGTTGAAAAGATGTTCAAAATAGAATCGACTATTGCTCACGGGACAGTAGGCGTATTAACGATCACGAAAAAAGATCAAGAGGAAGGCGCTGAAAAACTTGAGATTATCAGAAAGATCAAACAAGGCCGCAGGATGGCCCTGGCCAGAGAGCTTACCAGAGCCGCGAACAATTTTGAAACAGAATGGACTAACTATTTTAAGCTGGATGGAAATGCAATAAGCGATGAAGAGGCAGCCAAAGTAGAAGAGATCTTTGTAATAGCGGAAAGCTTAAAACGTCAGGGTATAAAATGCCTTGAAGGAGACGATCTGACTTCAGAGGGCCGCAGGATGGGCATTGCCATGGGGCTTGTCAAGGATGGCCCGGCGTCGGATTGGTATACGCAATACAATATAAACTTAGACGGCACAGTGCGCGGTAAAACAAATGAAGAGACAGCATTGTCTAAGTATTGTATAGATAAGACATTTGCGATAGCCGATCTATTGACCAAAGAAAATGTTTCTAAGCTTATGCAGCTGGATGTGGAAAAGATCACTGAAGGCCACAAGACCGCCATTGCAATGGGACTTATCAAATTGATGCTCAAGGAGATGGCCGGAGATTATTCTGATAAGAAATTGGCCGTCGCCGAAAAAAATATGGAAGATATACTCGCGCGTAGAATAGCCTACGCTGATCAGATAGACGGGCTAATTAAAGCGGGAAAATTGAAAAAGATAGATACTACGACTGATATATATAAGGCCGAGAGAGATTTTTATATAGATACGGAGAAGATCCTGGCAAAGAAGAATTTAAAGAGAGACCTCACGGCCGATGAACTGGAAACTCTGGAGAAAACCCGTGAAGAGAAATTCCCCGCCATTTATGTATACAGTTATATATCTACTGATGCCGACAGGCTTATCGAAGAGATAATCGCTACCAGAAAAGAGCGTGAAGCCAGGGAGAGGGACGAAAAAGTCGCGCGTAAAGTTGAAGCGAAGGATGAAAAGGCAGAAGGCGAGTCGATAATTAACGATATGCGCACAATCATAAACTTGAGGACAGTGCTCGCTGAACTGATAGATCAGGGTGTTGGTCAGCAGAGAGGGCCGCTCGCTGTTGCGAGGAAGGGTAAAAATTATGACCTTGAACAGAATAAGTTCGAAAAAGACGTTCGCAGCGAAGTAGTAAGCAACCTTATGAAGCTGTTGTTCGGAGAAATTAATGATGAAAAGAAACGTAAAGAAACCGAAGCGCAGGTGCTCAAAGATTATTCGGCGATCATCGAAAAATATGTCAGCAATAAGGTTAAAAGCTTCCTGCCGGTATACCAGAACGGAGTTGTGAATTCCAGGGCCACCACATTCTTTAAACTTGATATCAGGGATGAAATAAGTATTAAAAAGATGGTTTTCGTAGAATACATGGTTGACAGGCTTGCCAAACAGTGCTGGAGGCCGCTCAATCCGTCCGAAGTAAATAGCTGGTCTAAGGTATTCCTGAGCATACTTTATCATACGGCTGATGACCGCAAAAAAGGTTTCGATGAAAAAGCTAAAATTATCGAAGCTAAGCTTAAGGAAGGCGGAGATGTTGAAGTGTGGAAGCTGGTAGCCGATCAGCTTATAGGTAAGGAAGACCCTACGGCAACTACCGCTACATCGGATCAAGCGAGGGCTAATTGGTTAAAGGATAATGGTGAAGTTGGCAGGGCTTATCTGGCCATGAGAGACCTCTTCACTATAATCAATATTGAACAGCTTACGCCGCAAGGGTCAGTTGATGATATGCAGAGATGGCTGAGGCTGATGGCCATAGAGGACCTTACCAAAAAATACAATACTGAACCTATGGTGTCTGCTCTTACTAAAGAGTATCAAGAATCGGGATCTACTAAAGATCTGCAGAAATGGTTAGAAGAGAAGGCAGCAGAAGACGCAGCCAAATATTACAATGCCGAAATCGCGTTAGCTGCGCTTAATGAAGAATATGCAAAAGCAGGCTCAACTGATGACAAAGAGAAGTCCTGGGCCGAAGAGCTGGTCAAAAAACTGCACGAGGAAAAATTTGTATTCTGGAAAAAACTTAGGCCGAATATTGAATCTACCGTAAGAGCCATGAATAAGTTTTCAGTGGAAGAATATCTGGATAAGAAGCCCGGCGAGTTAAAAGCTGTCCTTGCTGAAATTGACAAGCTTATACTGGCAGCCGGTGATAGTAAGGATAAAGATATCGAAGAGCTGAGAAAATTCAGGAAAGCGGTCCAGTCAGGAGATGCTGCTAAGGGCGAAACGAGAGATGATACCGCTCAATATAGCACTCAGGATCCTTCTCCGGAAGTTGAGTTGAAGTTTAAAAATCTTTTGGGCAAGATGGATGATGTGCAGCGCGTTTTGGAAACTCTCAGGGAGGAAGAGATAGGATATTATACCGACCTCATGACGTGTATGTCCGGAAGAGATAGCAAGCTGTGGAGTGAATATAAACAGGCGGAATATAGCGGTATGGTCGGTAAAGAGCTTCAGGAGAAAAAGGCTAGATGGGGATCTTTCAATATGGCCCTATATAACATGCGCCTGCTGCTTAATATATACAGGTATAGGACTAAACCTGCCGATGAATTGGTAATAACTGCCGGACAATTAAAATATGAAGAGCTTGGCAGCCTTAGTCACGATAGCATGGATAAACTTCTGAATAATTTAAATAGAGAACTCCAGGATGGTATATATCTTAAATCGGTTTATAAGTCTAACGGCAGAGAGATGGATCCCGGTGATGAAGGATATTTCAGCACTTCTATGCACGTAAATAATTATTTAATGGGTGCGTGTGATAGATATATGCACGGTCTGACTGATGCCGATATCGATAAAGTGATCGTCGGAATGAATTGGAAAAAAGACAGAGTTGAAGCAAGAAAGAAGATAGGGTATTGGTTTATAAGGGATAAGGTCGCGAAATGGATAAGGCATGAAAAGTTCATAAAAGACCTCGAGGCATCGTATATTTCTATGCTGCCTGACAGCGAGACCGTCCCCAGACTTAGCGCCGGTATCAGGACTTCCGTCTATATGACATTGGATATGAACGATTGGTCTGAAGCAGATGAGAGAAAATATCTCGAAGATCTGTTTGCCGACGCTTTTAAAGTGCAGAAATGGAGTAAAAAATATAACGGGTTCTACCTTAATTACGCTCTCTTGTCCTATACGATAGAGACTATGCGCACCAAGCTCGATTGGCCGCAGGAAACGCGAATGAGATGGAATTTCGAAAAGATATTCTCAGCAGAGACCAAATCGTATAAGAATCTTGGCAGTGAGATAAACAATGATAGAGACGCAATGACCGGAGAGATGGCGATATTCGATATCCTGGATCCTGCCAGGTCGCAAATGATCAGCGAAGGGATGAATAATATAACTGGATTGCCTGAAGGTGAGAATAAAGGTGCCAGGACTGCGGCTATGGACAGGCTGGCAAGCTTTATTAACGAAGCTACAAGCGCTGTATCTAAGGAAAGATTTGAGGCTGACAGAGATGCATATCTTGCAGGTGATGAGGTAAATAGCGTCCGGGCTACTATAAGAGACAAGGTAAGTAACCTTAGTGGAAATATATTCCCAGATATATGCATTAATCAGTCTGCCTCCGATATAGATAGATCCGGTAAATCCAATATTATGAGTCTTTTTGAACGTAATAAGCTCTGGGCGTACAGGAACACAAGGGTGACAACAAACGCTTTTGATAGCCGCAAAGAGGTTAAGGACAGGCGATTTAACAATCAGAAGGAGATCGACAAGCTTGATGCGAAGCAGCTGGATGCCAGGGTTGCCGCAGCCAAAAGCAGCGTAGAAGAAGCTATCGACAAGGCAATTAAAGAATATCCTGCTCTCGCAAGAAAGATAAATAAAGACGATAAAGAGAAATACGATGCTTTGGTGTGGTATTTCCAGAATGTTCTTGTGCGCAGCGGAAAGACTGCAGATGAGCTGATGGCAGAAGAGCTGATAAATCCTGAAAAAGTAATGGTGGTATTCAAGGATGTATATGGCCATTTCCCCGCAAGCCCATATGAGCTCGAGAGGATGAGGTTCTATGCCGCAAAAATAGACCTTGATGGCTGGACGCCAGAGTATGTAAAAGTGCGCTTCGTATATGGCCAGTATATCAAAGAAGAGTTCGACTCAATGAACGAGAGGGTCGGTATAAAAGAAAAACTTACCGAGAAGGATGAAGAGATATTTATCGATCATATGATACGCAGCGGGTTGATGCCGATACCGACAGAAGAATTTATTAATAAGGACGGCAAAAAAGATTATAGATTTTCAAACACGCTTCTTGGCCTGAATATACCTATAAAAGAACTTACTGTGGCAAAATTGAAGGAAGCAGGCTTGCCGATCTCCCGTGCGTTAAGTAAGACGGCTGATGTTATGTTAGCACTTAAGGCAGGGGATGAGGCAGAAAGTTTTGATATGACGAGTAAGCGCGATGAGATGCTATTCGTAGTAGGTTACGTTCTGGATACAAACCTTGCCAAACCTCCGGAGATAGGGAAATACCCGTTAACGCGTGATGAAGTCCTTAATATTGTAACAGAACAGATAAAAAGGTTGAAACTCAAACCCAGCGAAGAGGCTATGAAAGAAACGCTGATAAATGGCATAACGGATCGTCTGATGCCCAGCAGTGATGCCAATCCTAAGGGTAAGGGCATCCATCCTATGGAATTTGTAAAACTTATCGATAAGATATTGAAGTGGCGTAATGGGCTGGAAGCTAACAAGAAGATGGTTCCTGACGATCGTGAATACTATGAGATAAAAATTGATATACGGATCGATGACAAGTCTGAGCTTCAGTGGATAGCTGCAAAGGATCAGGATAACCGTGATATAAGCAAAATAATAGGTATAACCGATATCCTTGGCATAGAACGTAATTCAGCAGCCTATAGGATGTTGATAGCGGATGTGAAGAGGCCGGAAGACGCTCTCAGTATGGGTATCATAAAGAAAGAAGCTGAAGCTAAATACAAAGCTAAAAAGCAAGACGTAATAACTAGAGTCCTTGCAAAACATATAGGTAAGGTGCCTGAAAGTGTGCTAGAGCAGGCGGCAGAGAAAGTGATAGCTGAAGATGAAAAGCTGTCGGAAGAGGAAGTAGATAATATAGTAGCAGACCTTGAGGAAGCGCGCACAGGACAGAAATATATGATAGAGAGCGGAGCGGCGCTTAAAACATTTTTGATACTTGCCTCGATAGCCGGACTTATGGCTGGGTTGTGGAGGTACTCGAAAAAGTCCGAAAAGTTACAGAAAGCCGAAAAAGATAAGGCGAAGAAGTATTTTCTGGTTGGCGGCGGTGAAGATAAGGCGGCAGGCCCTGATAAAGATAAAAAACGCCCGGGTCCTATGCGAAAAGGCGCTGTAGATACAGACCGCATGCTCATTGTCCTCGGGACGATAAGCGTTATGGCGATATTTGCATATTCAGCATTTACGGGCAACACGATATTAGCAGTTGGATTATTGGCTACGATCTTAGCGACAGGGTTCATAGCGGCAATAGCGAAATATATAAAATCAAAAACCGAGGAAGGGTCTTCTAAGGCAGCGAACATCGCGATATTCTTCGCAAAACTTATTGCTACGAGCGGCATATTATATGCATTTAATGAATACACGAGGTTTACGCTTCTCTTTAATCTTGCAGGTGTGCTTACTATTCTTGCCGGTGCATCCATTATCATAGTCACTTATTTATCATGGAAAATGTACAATGGAATAATACCATTTACGCAAACCAAATGGCACTTCCTAGGTATCCCTAAGACAATAAATCGGGTTGTTGAATCGATTGATAGTTGGATAAAGGGAATGACTCGTGTAGCGGATAATATAAGCTTGCAGAAACCAGGGCTGGGTCGCCTTTCATTGGGCATGTCATTTTTAGCGATCAGGTTAGTCGTCGGGACTATACTTGCTTCTATAAAAGGTATATTTAAGCTAGCGCCGTTTTATCCGGCTATAGGCATAATATTATTCAGCGGAACCTTCTTCGCAGTATCTGTCAGTAACGTCTCGGTCGGGCTTGTTATAGGTGTTCTTACCTATATAAGCATAAGCCGTTTAGGGGATGTCGGGGCCAGGCTTTGGAAGGCATTCTCTCATATGAAGGATAAAGAAGCCGGTCACTATTGGCATGATGTTGCAGGGGCGCTGAATAATTTGGGTATCACGGCCATAGCTAATCTCGCCACAATCACTTACATGTTCTATACATTGCAATGGCTTACTTCCATGCCGTGGATGATTGTTGTTGCCGGAGGGATATATACTTATTGCAACTACTGTATGGCGTATATAGCTATGGCTGCCGCTATATACATGTCTGCCGCGACTCTATATGCTATGGGTAGTTCTGCAGTATTACGTGCGACTGGGTATGCTGTGAGCATCGGCGCTTTTGCTTTAGGATGGCATTTCGCCAGCATATATTTAGGAGTTCTCGGCTTATATGCGGCGTTATTGGCCACTATAAGCATATGGAAGAAGGAACCGCTATGGGAACTTCCAGTATACGAGCCTCTTGAAAAGACAAAAAGGATCGCCAAAAAATATTTCACCACTATTTATAATGTCGGCGGTGTCAAGACAGATGAGGAATTGAAGATCATTTCGGGCACGACATCCAGATCTTTCGAGAATAATATAAAGATGGTAGATGTTACGGGTAAGAATGTTCCTTACACATATGAAGACGCGGCAGGCCGTAGATGGGCGCCGGATCAGGAAGACAATGTCACTATGACGATGCGTGTAAGCAGCGGTTACTATCCTAATACGAAAGACAATTTTGTAAAGCTCATGAAAAGCGCCCTCGAGATGAGAGCAAGATATGGCCGGGGTAAGGTGGCGATAATATTTAACAATACAAATCCCGGGGCCTCAAGGGCGGACCTGGCAGGATTGAAGCCGAGTTCATACAGGGATGATTTTACTTACCTTATGGAAGGCTGGAATCATCCGCACCTTTATGTCACGACTTTTGATATGAATAAGGCCAGACTTACAATGATAAAAGGCTCCAGAGTTGATAGCGGCAGACTTATAAAGAGCCCGTTAGCGTATCGCGGTGAATACGATATCGATCCGATTACGGGGGATGCTATCTTTAAGGAAAACAGCCCCGCCATAGCGAGAAACGGCGGCAAGAATCGCCTGTCGGCTCATGAATTTATAAGGGATGAAGAGTTCAACCTGATAACGGATACTCTTTTAAGGCCGACCTATGTAGTAGATGAAAGCAATCCTCAGGAAGCTAAATATAAAGATGAGCATAAATATTATAGGAAGAGAAAAGTAGTTAATATGAACGGTGTCAATTATGAAGTCCGGGTCAGCACTGAGACTTACTATTTAGATGCCGAAGATCCATCCAGACGTCTGCGAATGATAGAAGGCGACCTGTATGATGACAAGACTGGTGATAAGGTTGCAACAAAAGATATGTATGAGAAGAGTGCGAGATACGGTTATCTTATGAATAGGCGCAACCCGAGTCAGCACCTTAAGACAGGATTGAACGGATATTCTTTACCTGACCGTGTAATAAGTCTTACTGAGCAGATCATATATGCAAAGAGGGAAGGCACTGATGTATTAGAAACATTCAGGCTTACCAAAGATGGCCAGCTGATAGATGCCAAAGGCGATATGTTTACTACAGTCCGTAATATAGATCCGTCAAATACAACCACTTATTATGATGAGTATGAGCTGGATAGTAATGACATTTTGACGCGCACTAATAAAGCGCCGATGGCGCTTTCCGGTACTTCAGATCTGCTGACATTTAATGATGGCAGAAGGTTCGAGCTTGATACCTATCATTATGCGGACAGGGACATGCTCAACCAGTTTACCGATGAAGTGGATGAGTCCGGATTTATCACGAAGCCCAGTGCCAACACTATAAAAATGGCAGCTAATGGTGAGTGGACAGAAAATAGCGATGGAGACGCGGTAAGTACGCTTCGCGCATCTGCAGGGCTGCTCCTCGGGAGAGCGCGCACATGGAGACAGGACAAAGACGGCAATCTGTATGCGGGCGGTATTACTGCTAAAGAAGCCGATATGTATTTTGATGAAGGCTGCATAGTGGATGTAGACTGTCTCAATATAGGTAAGACAGGAAGAGAAGACGTGTATTATGTGGATAAATCCGTAATAGATGATTTAAAGCCCGGCGAAAGAGAGCTTGTGCTGCAGCTTGCCAGCAAGACTGATGAAGGCTACTTATTGAATTCAGCTGATGGCTTCATGGTGGATGAAAATGGCAGACTTGTCCAATATGAAAAGTCCGGGAAGAGGGTAAGGTATGAGAAGAAGCCGATCCGCGATTTTGGCACCTCGTTCGTCAAGACGATAGAGGACAATGTTATCGTAGAGCCGGCGACGGGAAATTTAGTCCACTGGCAAAGACTTGCCAGACATGATACTTATGCCGAGCTTGGCAAGGGTACCCATGATTACAGAATAACTAAAATCCTCGGTAGATTTGATGAATACTACTATGACGCTGCCGGTAATGCCATAAATAAATCCGACAAGACTAAAACTATTGCCTCCGGAACATTCCTGCTCGATGAATACGGAAATCTGCGAAGCAATAAAGTTGATGAATCGGATGAGAAGATAGACCCGAATGCAGTATTCGGAGCGGGTGAAGTTGTTGAAGATGAAAAATCGGGCGATCTGATAGTAAGAGGAGAACCATTAAAGAAGGGCTTTGTTATAGATGATGATGGCCGTGTAAACAATATTAGAATAGGGACATTCTTAGCTATTCCTAAGGAAGTTGCAGGCGCTAAATATGAATTATTAAAATACAAAGGCCGCGAAGTAGAGCAGGACAGGCGCATACAGACGCCCGCTCAGCTCGATAATAAGAACGAGATACCTGCTGGACACCTGAAGAAGATGATGTCAAGGGTCGCTTATGATATCGAAGGTGAAGAGCAGTGGGGTATGTACCAGGCACTTGTATACTATTTCAACGTCGGCAAGTCGCTATATGCCAGGTTCCAGGGTTGGGCGCAGGAGATATTGTCTTACATAGATCCTTCAAACTTTATGGTATATGGTGAATCCTCCGCTGTCGGTAAGATGAACTTTAACCTGGAGAAAGCCTGGCCGGATATTTACGAGAAGAAGGTTATACCGTGGGATGTCAGAAGCCATGACTTGTGGGAGGCTATGTGGACCAGAACAGCCAGGCTTATCGGAACTCCGAAGTCGGTTATAGGTATACTTGAGTCAACACCTTCGAGTTATCAGGCCGCCAGGATCAGGTCCAATAGATGGGTCCCTGGAGACGTTCTGGTTCTTAGTAAGGAGTATTTCCCGGTCAGGGCATTGTTCCATTTTATAAATTTTGATGCCATTGGAGGCATCGAGGTGCTTCTGAATGGTATATGGATAAATATTACCGGCAGGAGTCACTTAAGTCTTGAGGGCAAGATGCACCTTGCTGCTGTTATCAGGGGCCTCATGTCTGAGCCGGCATTCGTAGGATGGCTTGTTGTCCTGGGTGTGCCTGCGACTGTATTTATAGGTATGATGACTTCGGCCTTACCTCTATATTCAAATTGGCTGTTCGGCAGTATTATGGCTATCCTTATAGGGCAGAAGCTTATCGTATCTCTGATCAAAGAGATGTTCGGAGAGGGCGGGAAGCTGGGCCTGATAAACTTTATTGCCGTTGCAGGACTCGGCGCGTTAACGTTTTTAACTTTCTTCCTTATTCCTTTCTCATATGTTCAGACATTTGCTGTGGCAGTCACGGCGGCATACGGCCTGTATAAATTTATTTCATACGTAGAACATAAGAAAATAGCAGCCACAACAATTGCATTGGCCGCAGCCAGCTTTATTACCGCATATATGTTCAGCCCTGCGTTTGTATTATCGGTTTCATCCCTGTCTCAGACATTTGCGGTATTGATACAGGCGCTGGAACTTAAGATGAGAGGCGTTCAGGCTGCCGGTTATGTTATAGAGCTTGTAAAAGGATCGCCTGCGATACTGCCTTACATAGTGATACCGTTCTTCATAGCATTTGCGGCTGAATTTTTAGCGAAACGTTTTATAAATAAAGAAAAGATGCCCAATCTTTCTCTTACGCTGGTAGCGATGTCTAATAATTTATACTTTGCAAAGCGCGCGATCTTTGAGACAGTTATAGGCACAGGCATCCTGATGATGAACCTTCTTTACAGGCCTGGAGATATCCTGGATGGTATAGGCAAGGTTATAACAGGGCAGAAATTCGAATGGGTTACATTGCTGCAGGCAGAACGTATGGCTGCCAGAGGTATGTCGAAGTGGGCGATATATAAAGAATACAGGCGCGGTCCGATAGTGGGAGTTACATTGGCTATTGCTACGTTTGTTTACATATTCTTTGGCTCATATATCCCATGGTTAAAATTGATAGATCCTGCGCTTGCGTTTAAAGGTTTTCCGATATTCGTATTCTCCTGGATCGCGGGGCCATGGCTGATGTGGTATTCCGCGCAGTACGGCGGTACTACTTCATATGAGGAACTGACATTTATGCGCGTGAGGGCTGAGTTCCAGAGAGACCTGGAAAATGAGCCTTACAGCAAAGAGCATGTGATCGAAAAGATAAACGATTCGCTTAAGACGTCTATGGAAGTCAATCCGGATCTGGACAGGATCAGGTTGTATCTATTATATCTGACGGAGCTCGATTTCCGCGGCAGGCCGGATCTGGAAGCAGCCGTTGACCGATTCCTTGCAGCCGAGATAAAGACCGACATGGAAAAGGAAGAGGATGCTCAGCAGTGGTGGGATGTTCCGTTCAGGGTGAGATGGCACAAGATCACTGGTATTAAGAGGGCCAAGGCTCTGAACAGCATGCTTAAAGATAAGACGCTGCGTGATGAGCTTGCCGGCCAGATAAATTCCGAGAAACTCGCTCTCATAAATGCCGTAGTTGATGTGGCAGAGCGTATAGGTCCGCCGACACTTGCATATACAGCATGGCCATATGCTACGCTTAAGGATAAAAAGGATGCTATTGAGCGGTCGGTGAATATATATGTTCCCGAAGATAACTGCGCAAAAGAGATAGAGTTTATAGAGAGTCTGCTGAAACTGGACGCAGATAATGAAGTCAACAGGCTGATAAAGCTGCAGAATGAAATAGACAGAGAAGAGCGCGAGCAGATTACTAAGTTTGCAAATAGAGGTATTGTAGTAAATATAGAAGATTCGATGCATCGTAAGACGATAGAACAGCTTCGCGATCTGGCAGGCAGCCATGGCAGTATCATACGTGTAATGCGTAAAGAATTTTACAGGCCGGAGAACAGGTTCAGGTCGAAGATGGATATCATACGCGAACCTGTCAGTGCGTATGGGCGCTTAATGAAAGTATTATTATGGCCGCTTAAGATCATCCCTGGTCTTTATAATTTCGTGTCGTGGTATCTGAACCGCAGGGAATTTAGCCGTGAGCAATTATACAAAGCATTGCTGGAGGTCGTCGGCGGTGAAGAGTATAACGAATCTGCCATGCTGAAGATAGTTGACTATACTATGAAGCGCGATATGAATTACAGCCTTGAGCGCGATGCTGACAGATTGAAACGCGGATTTGTAGCATATAATAAGAAGCAGAAACTGCAGGAAGATAAGAAGAGGGCTGATGGATTTGAAAAGACGGTAAAGGATGCGCTTAAGTCTGTCGTGGACGCTACTACAGGCAAGGAGCTCACATCTAAGAGACAGTGGGTGCTCAGCGACGACAATAAAATTTCGAGGCAGCTCGAAGATGGCATCATACCTAAGGGTGGGGTGCTGGATAGCTTTATCAGTAAGAATAAAGATCCGCAAACAAATGTTGTTAAAGACGATATTATAGTATTCGGCGGCGCTGTGAGGAATGCGCTTTTAGGCCGCGAAGCGGACACGGAAGATTTTGATATATTCGTTAGAGTGGTGCTTAGTAAGGAAGAATCCAGGGCGGCCGATGCATATGCTGAAAGGATCATAAGCCAGTCGAATAATGGCTGGCAGGAGTTGATAAACAGGCTCGCTGCCGATGTAAGTTTCAGCGGAAGATTTGCCCACCATCTTAGAAGTGTAGTTGTGGATCTCGAGATGGGCGGCAAGAGGGTTAACGAATATAATCTTTTAAGGGAAACACTGCGCAGGTATCTGGTGCATATGGAACGCCGCGAGATGATAAGAAAGAAAGCGCTCGATGTGCTTAAAGATAAGGCAAGGTATTTTGGAGTTAGCGAAAAAGACCTTATACAGAATAAAGCCGTAGTTGATGGAAAGCTTGTCCAGTTCAATGGTATAGTTGATGAGAACGGCACGATATATGCCGCAGACGATACCCGCGAGAGATTGTATAGTGAAGTGCCGGACATTACCATAGACAGACTAGCGGTATCGGTCAGCGACGGCAAGTATAGGCTGCACGACCAGTATAACGCCCAGTCCGATATCGAGAACCGTTTAATAAGGCTGAACTTTACAGACGGTATTAAGGATACTCTTGGGTTTGTGCAGATATTGCGAGCCGTGAGATTTGAAAATCAGTACAGGGACCTTGGTTTCCACATCGATGTTGCCTTTGAGGATATCATAGATACATTCTTTAATAAGCCCGGTGCATATGCCGAGATGAGTGCGATGAGGAGCGGTGCGCTTGGAGGGGCTCAGGGCGGAGCGGCTATTTCCGTAGCAGCAGCGCCCGCGAAAGCAGGCGGTTACGGCGCGAAAGCACCAGCCGCCCAAGCCGCAGCGCCCGCAGCTCAGGCAGCACCCGCCAAAGCAGGCGGATACGGAGCCAAGGCACCAGCCGCTCAGGCAGCACCAGCCGCCCAAGCCGCAGCACCAGCTAAAGCAGGCGGTTACGGCGCGAAAGCACCAGCCGCTCAGGCAGCACCAGCAGCCCAGGCAGCGCCCGCCAAAGCAGGCGGTTACGGCGCGAAAGCACCAGCCGCCCAGGCAGCAGCACCAGCCGCCCAAGCCGCAGCCCCCGCTAAAGCAGGCGGATACGGAGCCAAAGCTCAGCCTACAGCAACAGTTGCCGCCGCAGGCCCAGGCGCATCAGTCCAGGTCGGTTCATGGCTGGTTGAATTGTTTATCGATATATATGCCAGATACGATGGTGATCCTGATGATGTTACAGGATATATAAGTAAAGATTACAGCGGCCTACTTAAATTTATGTCCGATAACGGTATCAGTCTCGAAGATGTCATTGGCGAGGCGAAGAGAAGAAAAGCAGACATGGCTGCCGGGCTTAATGTAACGGCTTTAATGAATGCCGAATCAGAAAAGCGCGAGTCTTCACAACGTGTAATGTCGAGGCTGAATATTGCCGGATTGTTAAAGGTAGACGGCGAGGCGACGATCACTGTAGCTGAGAAACACGCGCGCGATATAATGCTTGGACTTGTGGAGAATGTCAAAGATGCTAATAGCGCAAACTTTGAGATCGGTTCTCAGGCAAGAGATTTTGTCCGCAGGTACGTGGGCGAGGATTATGCGCCGTCTGTTTTATTGACCGATGAATCAAAGGAAGAAGTGTTCGGCAATCTGGAAGATTTTGTGAAAGAGGAACTGGCAAAGCGCGGTATAACCGATCCGGACGATATCAGCGAAATAGAATATATTATAAACCTGTTCAGGGAATGGAAGCCTGTGTATCTTGATCATGAATTCTGGCGCGAATTGACCGTTCTGGAATACTATACTTATATTTACAATGCCCTGGAAGTTGCGATAAAGAATCGTATAGATAAGAAGGTCAGAGATGATAAGAGTGACGATCTGGCCGACGAGGCGATGATAAATAATGGAAAAGAACTTATGAGCGCCGAAGTCCCTGCCATGAACCTTGATAATGTTGATCTCATGAATAAGATCACCGTGGCTGCCGGGCAAAATGTAAGGAACATCGCGGACCTGCTGCTTATTCAGAAGCTGCTTGCTGAAAATAAAGACCTTACTGTAAATATGGTGCCCAAAGCCCGGAGAGTGGCAAATAATATTACTTACAACGATATTGAAAGACTTCTCAGTAATTCGCGCGATATGCAGATAGCGGTCCTTAAATATATAAAGAAGAACGTGAAGAAGCAGGCTGAGGCCATAACCGATAAAAAGGCTAAGGAAAAAGCGCTTGCTGAATTGGGTAAAATTAAAGTGGATCTGCCTTCAGCAGCGGCAGAACTGCTGAAAAGATTTGTAGATACTTATATAACGGATGCAGATAAGAAAGCCGCTCTTGTAAAGGAAATCGAGTCCTATAATTTTGAAAAATTTGTCAATCCGCTTGAAAGCCTCAGGGCATTCTGGCTGGAGGGAAGATTCAACCTTGTCAAGGACGGCCCGGCTGCTGAAGGTATTGACCTCAGGTTGCTATCGGAAGAGGCTGCTGAAGCTATATCCGGCTCTGATGTTCTGGTGGTGAGGGGTGTTAATAACCTGGAAACTACCCGCAACATACATATGGCGCTATTTGATCTCAATTCAAATACGGCTATCCAGAAAGAAGAAGCGGCGGCTCCTGAAGAATATGTGCCGCTTATGGAGAGGAAAGAGCGCATTACATCTCAGGCTGAAGGCGAGAGCAAGATACGGGCATTGATAGATAAAGGCAATGGTTTTGTGCTCGCACTCATAGATATGGACGAGATCACAAACGCTCATAGGGCATATGGGAGAGAGCACCAGCTTACCGGTAAAGTCCGTATAGTGATAAACGATATTATAAGGCAGATGGGAAAATTGCCATCTTACGCGAACTACAATATAGAACAAGTAAATCGTAAAGGCGATGAATCTTATATACTGATAACTACAAAAGACGGCAATGCGGTCGATAAAGATGCTGCTATGGAGATATTGGAGCGTATACGCTCAGGCATCATAGACAGGACATTTAATAAGATAGGGCGTGTGGTTCTCACCGGACTTTCCAGATTTACCGCGAGACAGAAGAATGAAATTGGCGATGCTATAAATAGAAAGCTTGTGGTCAATAGCGATGGTGAAGCAACGATATTATTTGATGTGCGCAAAGGCGAGACTCCTGAACAGGCATGGAGCGAGCAGCTCAGGGTATGGGATATGAGACTTGGCAGGACCGGTAAGGCGCTTAAATTTGACCAGAACTCAATACGATATGTACCTGAATTCAGGGTTTCAATAGGTGCGACGCAGAACCGCGAAGGTGCGGTTATGAGCAGCATCGTTGGTGCTGCATCTGCAGGAGCTGCAAATGCCAAAAAAGCCGGCAGGAATATTGTTGTGTGGGAAGGCCTTAAAGAAGGCAAGGCGCTTTCCAGGGTATCGGTAGCACCGGAAGCGAAAGTTGCCATAGAGGATTTCGAGGCGATAAGAGCAAAGAATGTGAAAGATTTCAGTGATAGCGTAATGGCAGACCCTGTTCGCGGCGGGATCTACAATATGCTTACTCAGGATGCGGCTACCAGATCGCGTTATGGCATAGTTGTGCTGAAGGGTGGGGAGTTCGGCGGGGTGAATGCCGCGGTGCGCAACAGAATTCTCTCGCGACTCAGTAAACATTATGAGCTTGAAACTACGAAGACTAGCATTCCAACCAATGATCAGATACTGAGAAGGTGGGGTCCCACCGGTATTACGAAGCTGCTCGATAGGGCAAACGCCAGTCTTTCGTTTACAAAAGAAGAATATGAAAATGCTAAACGTTTCATTACGGAATGCGACGGGGAAAAATTTGAGCAGTGGATAAGAGATGTCCTTAAAAAGTATAACGATGATAATAAATATAACGGAATAGCAAGGCTCAGGGGTCTTGCGTTCCTGTGGTTCTACCTTCAGGATGGAACGCAGTATGTAGGCCTCAGGAGGAAAACCAGTGTGGACCGAAAAGCTGTCCTCAGAGATTACGGTATTTCGCTTAAAGAAGCTATAGCTGTAATTAATAACAACAGGGAAGCGGCGGATGTTAAACTGCCGAAAATCACCGATATCGGCAGTGTGAGTGAGCAGGAGTTTGTAAACAGTCTGCTCGTAGGCGATGCTCAGACGGATCGCGCCGCCCGCGGAACATTGAGGTCGCTTGTAGGCGAAGAGCTTCGCGGTAATGGCGCTTTGAAAGCAGTCGTTGACGAAGGTATAAGTTTATCGGCGCCGATGACGACAATACTTGCCAGTGCCAATGGCATACATTCTGCTAACGGTATACTATCTGCCGAAGGAATATCTGATGAATTATTGATCGATTGCGGTCTCATACCGCAGGAAGATGTTACAGTGTTATCGCAATTTATTAACGGTGCAGCATCGTCGAGAGGACCTCCAGCTCCGGCAGTCAAAGTGTCGAGTTCCAGCGCCGCGATGGACAGAAATAACCTCGCTGCAGCTTACAAGAAAATTGACGAAGATACACGGGGAACTCCGCAGGAGACAGGAAGACCTACTCCTAGGAATTCTCAGGATATTGTAAATGGAATCAAGGCTCGCTCGGAAATCCTCAATACGAATATTGCCGCGACCAGTGATGCCGGAATAAGGAAATTCCTGCTCGCTGCAAGAACCAACTACCTTATAGATTCGATCAAAAAAGCATATGCCGCAAAGGGTGAATACACCTTCTACCACGCGCTTGTAGCCATAACAAGGCTCCTGCCTTATATTGTAAAACAGATAAAAGATGATGGCAGGATAAATATATATCTGGCCAGAGATGGCGCTAATTTCTGGCTGGCCAATAGGGCAATGGCGATTGCTGAGGGCAGGGAATTTGATGAATCTAAGAACATAATATTCCACGCCTCCAGAGAGAAACTCGGTACTGCGCATTCGGCGATGAAGACTCTCATCGACCAGACCAAGGCCGAATACCCGTCCAAAGCAGATTTTACTAAGAACTTGATGGTTAAATTTGCAGCGCGCGTTGCATCTGATAGCGAATTTAGAAAGCAGGTCGACAATCTTTACCAGGAATTAAAGGCTGCGGGTATAGTTGACCGTGGTATAGATAGGTTCCGTATAGTTGAAAGTATGTCCGAAGGTATCATTACAGGACTTATAAGCTCAGTTATAAGATATAAAGAATATCAGGTTGCCGGCAGAAGAGCCGATGTAGTTGAATTCCTGGCCGCTCCGAAATTTGATGATCTTGCGCGTAACATAGAACATTTTGACTGGGATGCGACAGGCCTGACCAAGGAAGATGTAGCCAAGTGGTTTGAAGATGCGGGTCTGGTTGCGCCAAAAATAATGTTCGACCAGGTTGAGGCTCAGAAGGATGATCCGAGATTTGAATTTAACAACGCAGTGCTTTTACGCTCTGCCCTTGAAGCTTTGGTATTCCAGACACAATATCCTTACAGTGAAGTCAATCTGGGCCATCCTATTGATACTGAAAGAGGAGTGATAAGAGAGTCTTCTCAGGCAAAACAGCTTGGTGTGTGGTTAAGAAACGCGCTGCTTGCCAATAGCGTTGACAGATATAATGCACAAATGGCCGGTAGGGTCCAGGCGCCTGATGTTGAGCCTGCAAGCTATTCTGCAGCGGTGACTATCGATACAGAGTTCTTAAATGATATTTATCCGGGACTGACCGCAGATGAGAAAGCAAGTTTCTATGCGCTTGTACTTAGCCATAGTGAAATATTTACTTCAGTACCTGATGCAAAACAGGCAGATCTATTATTCAATCTCGCCGAATTCATACATGCCATAGGTCCTGAAGCCGCGAGAGAAGTAGCCAGGAAAGATTCTGCTGACGCAGAATATGCTTACCAGTTTGAGAGATTCCTCTTCGAGATGAAATTGCTTAGCCCTGACAGCTTCAGAGATCTATTTACAAATACGATGTTGGGCGGTAAGGGCACTACCGCTAAGGATCTGTATGAGCAGTATGTGGACGAAGACGGCAAGACATTTTATAAGATACGCAATTTCATCGTCAGGATGCGTTTACTTAGAAAGCCGGGCCTGAAAGATGTTAAAGAAGAGATGGACCGCGATGGCAGAGGTGTGGCATCGGTGGGCGATGAATCTGTTAAGAGAGGACTGGCATTCTTAAGGCGCGCCGCTTATGGCAAAGAGGTGGAGAGGGCGGCCAAGAGGGCGCTTGCTGCAGGTGTTTCCAAGGTGAAGAAGGTGAAAGATGTCAGAGACCTAAATAGAAGCAGGATCGTGCCGGATTCGCTGGACGCCAGTTCATTTGAAGACGCCTGGATAGATGCCGCTGACAGGATGGATAAGCTTTCCCAGACGCTTAAAGAACCGCTTTTGGCAGGAATACAGTTAAATTATCGCCAGATATCCGATGAATCTGAATTTGAGAATAGGAACTTGCGCGGAGCTCTTACCATAAAGGATGAAGAGGCCAGGATCCTGGGCGAGAATGGTGTCAGAGTTGTCAAAGGTCCCATTGCCAATGTGCGTGCGGCCAAAGGCGGAGCTGAGGTCGCGGCGATAGTTGACATGACGGGCTATGAAAACACTCTGAATGGGATAGCTTCCGAAGACAGAAGGGCATGGTATCCTCTCGAGCCTGCCGCATTTGACACGACAAAGGCATATGCCGAATACGACGAAAATATCCTTACCGTTAAATTTAATGGTCAGGATAGAGAGATCGCCATAAAGACCGACAGGACAAATATCACAAGTGACGTAACTATAAGATATAAAGACGAGTTTAGTAATGATCATATCGATAAAGTCGCTCCGGGAAAAGAATTGACTATATTTGGTGTTACGATAGGTAACAATCCTGGAGATGCCATCGGAAATAATAAGGGCAGTGCTTATATAAAGGTAGATGGGCAGAGGTGGCAGATCCGTGAAACGGCTGAGGCTGGATCTACGACGCCAGCTCAGACTAGCCTTGTGGCGCTGAATGCTGATAATACTCTTGGTGATCGATCAATAGAGCTGGCGAACGACGGAAAAGGCGCTGATATTCCGGATACAGGGATTCGCCTTGTTTCCAGGCTTATTACAGAGCA
The DNA here is from genome assembly GCA_041663425.1 of Candidatus Omnitrophota bacterium. GTDB lineage: Bacteria > Omnitrophota > Gorgyraeia > 2-01-FULL-45-10 > 2-01-FULL-45-10 > FEN-1322. The sequence goes on along the minus strand of JBAYMS010000008.1, from coordinate 25,064 downwards.
GTCTAATATACGTGCCTTTAGCAGCATTACAAAGATGGTGGATTTCGGAACAGGTGAAAAGATTTCCAATCCGGCTCTTGTCAGAGATATAAAAGAAGGCGGAAACATTATTGTGGCTGGAATGGGAAGTTTGCTGGATGGTGAGCTGGCAAGATTGTCTGATGCCGATATTGTGAAAGCCCTCTTAAATAAACGAAATGCCAGAAAAGTATTTGTATTCAATCCGTATTTAGATAATGAAACCGCGAATATGTCGGTGAGTGACATTATTGCGATAGCTGAAAAGGTAGCAAGCCGCAGCGTAGGAATGACCGTTAAGTTTAGCCAGTTATTCGATACCATCTTAGTAAACGACAGTGCCGTAAGCGTCTGCGCATTTATGCCGGAATTTATAATAAAATCCGGCGATACATCTATCTCGCTGACGATGCATGATCTTGAAGGGATGAAAGGACAGCATGAATCTGAGGTGCTGCTGAAAGCGGCGGCGGAGGCTCTTAATGCCGCTATGCTCGAGAGAAATCTCGCCCTGTATGGCAGCCAGGATGGCCTTGGTACCCGCTACATGGGTCTTAAGGGTGCGGTCCCGATGTTCCTGACAGGACAGGATATAAGCGATGCTGACATAGATAAAGTCATGGACGTTGCATCGCGTAATTACAGCAGGATCATGGGCGATGGGTCGAGCCTGCGGTTTAAAACATTTGTTGTTAAGTCTCCGGATGATCCTCTAAAAGTAGCCGAATTATATAATTCACTGCTTGCTATAAGCCTTACCGGAAAAACATTACCTATATCCGGAGATCTTCTCTGCAGGGCGACTTATAATGAAGCCCTTGCCAAATTACCATCGGCAAAAGACAGGGAGAAGATACATGACGCTATAGCTGAGAAAGAAGTAGCTCCCGAAGGTTACGATTTCCTGGCCCGTTCAAGAAGAAAAGCTCCGGAAACCACAGCTGACAACAGGCTCCAGGCCCTAAAAGCTATAGCAGCATTTCTGGGTAAAGATGTGCCCGCCGCTGACGATATAAATGCACAGGTTTCGTTATATAACGCATATTTAAGATCGGCATTCGATAATAATTTCACGGATCTTGCGGTGCCTCCGGATGTGTTGTTTGATATGTATTCGGATAAACTGTCCGCAGAATCTCTCATCCGCATGATGGACGAAGCTGTGTATGTATTTGCTGACGATTCAGACGCTATAGAGAGATTGAAGAGCGCTATCTGGTATCGATTTACGGTAGTGCCCGCAGGAGCCGATAAGGTGCAATTATTTGACCTGCTGTGGACAGCATGGAACAAAGGGTATCTCGGTGATGATAAGCTCACGGACTGGCTGCTTGATGATTACAACGATGATGCCGTCAAAGTCTCATCTATTAGTGACAACGCCAAGTATGCGCTATTGATGAGAGGTTATGTCCGGGACACTGATAAGAAAGACAGGCCGGTCGTAATAATGCAGATGGCTGATATGCTCAAGGCCAAGAATATAATTAATATCGTCGGTTATGCCGGCGCAGGTAAGACGACAGCGGCCAAGGCCATAGCAATGAGGCTTGGGTGTTCATATATGGACGAAGGCAATATTCACCGTGCTTATCTTTACAAAGCCATGGGTGAGGTGAAGAGCCGCAGATTGAAATCACTAAGTGATTCCAAGGCTTTGCTCGACATTATTAATGATACACAAGTAATTTTCAGGGATGGCGTCATATATATTGACGGAAAGATCGTTTCTGAGGATGCATTGCACGCACCCGATATCAGCTCTTCTATGTGGGCGCTTCGCAGCACCCCTGAGCTTAGGAAGGCTATGCTGGAAAATGAACGCACGATAGTTGATCGCGCCTCCAGGCTGGGCAAAGTAGTGCTGGCCGGCAGAGGATACACCTCCGGAGCGCAATCTAACATATTCCTTAAAGGATCGCTCGATACGCTTGCCCTGAGAGAGCAGGCCAGACTCAGCAAACAAGGTGTTGGGCGGACTATTGATGAAATAAAGCGCGATATGATGACGCGTAATATGCAGGATAGGGTAGACGAAACACTTAAGAGATATCCCGGAATGTTCACAGAGATAGATGTCACCAAGCTTGATACAGAAGAAGCTGAAGCGAATGACGTGCTGGCGGCTGTAAATGATTCTATAAATAGCGAGACGAATACTGTTTCGAAAAACGTCGGTCTGTTAACGAACCTGTATTCATCTAATCAGGTATTAGGGAAAGAGCCGAACGCCGTGACATTTACGCTGCTAAAAGGCGGTAACTATGGCGCCCTGAGTCCGAAATTACGCAAAAAAGTTATTGAATACTTCAAGGCCGCAGGATTTGAAGTCACGATCCTATACCGCAGGTCCATGACTGCCCAGTCTGTGATAGAGCGTTGGGGCAGCACCGGCGTGCAGTTCATGGTTAAGGAGCTCGAGAAAGATCCGTCCATCTCCAAGGAAACACGTGAGCAGGGGCTTGAGTTTGTTAAGAGCAAAGACGGCGGCGGATTTATGGGCTGGCTGGAGGCTCTGGAGGCATCGCATGGCGGTTCAGCGCAGGTCAGGACGATCCGGTTTATGATGGACTATCTGAGAGGTAATATACAGCAGCTGATGTTAAAGCGCGTGAAGAGCCGCAAGGAAGTTCTTGAGTCAGAAAAAGAAGGCGCAAAAAGAAGATAAAAGAATTCCAGATAAAGTCGCTTTTAAAAGGCCAGGATTACAATGAGGTTGACGAACAGGATTTTGTGAAGGCTGTAGTAGGAGCCACAAGTGTTCTGAAATCTTTTGAAGGCACAGTCAGGGGCGGGCCTGTAGCGAGTGAGATGAAGAAAGCTCCTCTGAGCGATCTCGTCGTTAAAGAGGGTGGTAAATTCCTCGGCCTGGATGAGAAAGCGGCAAAAGAGAGCTCCACTATATTTGCCGCGGCCAACGCCGTTCACATCGCCGGATTCTACGAACTGATGAGAGAAGTCGGGCTGATGAGCATGGCTAACATTGAGCGGATAGCTGCCCAGATGGATACAGAAGCGCCGGTTGGGCCGACCATCGATAACTTAACAGCCGATATTATGGAAGTGTATAAAGTTCCGGCCGATAAGAAAGAAACGATAAAAGAGTGGCTCGATTTCCTTGGGCCTAATAGTTCCAGTGAGATGATGAATAAGATCGGCGCTGATCCTGTTTACAAAGATCTGATAGGGCAATTTATAAAAGAACTCATAAGCTCTAAAGGTGCGCTTGAAACATTTACCTCATCCTTAGATTCCGATGAGTTTACAGACAGCCCTGAGCGATTTACGCGCATACTCATCAGAGAAAGCCTTACCACAGAAGGCGATACCGGCAATGTTAAGGTTGGCGCTATAAGAGAGTCTATAAAGAATGAAGCCGAGAGAGTGCCGGCAGCAGAAAGGCAGAATCTGCAGGATGGCTTGTTCGATCAGTTGGAGAAAGAGCAGGACGTTGCTTCATATTTAAGGTCATCTGTAGAAAATGGCACTATCTTCAGGCTCATTCCGGAGGCAAGGGATCTCTATCTGCTTCACATAGCAACGACGCATGACTACAACGATATGATGGCCCACGTATTCAGGATAATCGACAAGATGCAGGCAATAGATGACGCTGCTACAATAAACGCTGATCTTGAAAAAGCTATCGCGGCAAAAGATGTTAAGCTTCAGACGGAGCTTAAAGCCGGACTTGCGAAAGCCCGCGATAGATGGGTGGAGCGTTCGGGCGGGACTCTCGACAGCCTTACTATGGATGATTTTATGCGCCTGGTTGAGTTCTACCAGAATATCGCGGAAATGAATATAGAGGTTAGGCCGGAAGCCGGGAAACGCAGTTCATTAAAAGGCAGGGAGCTTATGTGGCTTTTGGCCTTCCTGCATGATATAGGCAAGACGGTTTCATGGCCTCAGCATATACACCTGTCGGCTGTAATGCTCAAAGATGTTATGGAGCGGTTTACATTTGCCAACGGTGCCAAATTCGACGATAAGCTTATCGACATTGCGTGTGCGCTTATAGAGAACCATAGCTGTGTAACGAGGTTGAGCTACGGAGAAGAAGCCTATTACGGCATAGAAACCGTAATGAACGATAATGCTAAAGACGTAACCTTTACAGATCCTAAAGGAAAATCTAAAGATCCTGCACAGACATTTATTAATATGGTTGTATTCCTTAATATAGCCGATATCCGCGGTGTAGGGCTTGAGGGTAAGTTTACACCCGAGAGGTTAAAAGAATTTATAGACATGGGCAAGATGACGCCCGAAGAGCTGAAGAAAAAAGCAGAAGACCCTAATCTGTATTATAGAGGAGAAGACCTGCCGGCGCGCATGGCGGAACATAAAGACTTCTTTGATCAGCTTCAGACTACGATTAAGTCCCAATTCAGCAAAGGAATGAGCATAGACAGGATAGGTATCAGAGAAATGCTTAGGGCGAACAATATAGGTTATATTGAATTCCTCGCTGAGATGATGTCCAGGGATGAAGCTTTAGCAAAGAATCTTATCGGCAATATGGGTGAATCCGAGAAGAGGGCGCTCTTAAAAGATCAGGATATGGGCGAGAGGTTATTAAGGCTCGTTTTAAGAAGAGATACTATGGATTCTGTGACAGATGCTTTTGAGCGCAGAGTCAGGTTGACTTCGAGATTGCGCCATGTAAGGAATATGATCGAAGACGGGCTAAGCGATACAGAGCTGACCAGCTTTATGGACTTCATGAAGAGGGCTAAATTCTCTTACATGGATGCTGCAGCAAGCGCTATGGATAAGGATGAGTCGCTGGCGAAACTCCTCGTAGTGCTGTGGAAGATCTGGGGCACAAAAACCCATGATGCTACGGGCACAGGGCCGATGATGTATATTGCGTTTGAGACTATGGAGAGGGACCCGATCAAGACGAAGAAAGCTATATCATTGCTCGAAGGTGCTTTAAATAAGAAAGTGCCGATGGCCGGCACTCCGGACAAAGAAGTGGAAAAGTGGACTGTGCAGACGCTTTCATCAGAGCTTGATGTCACAAATGCCGATCAGCTATTGTCGGAGATAAAGTTAAGCTATGAGATGTCCGCGGATAATGAAGTCGTCATATGCAAGATAGATGCCGAAGGTCGTGGAACGGGCGGTAAGAAGGATAAAGAGAGGCCTATAGCTATAGATACGGAGCGTAATACTTTCGATCTGGCTATTAAAAAGATAGCGGATAATAACAGTGACAATGCCGCTGCGATAAAGAATCTTGAGCGCAAAGGCTTATTGGTAATAGACGATACAAAATCTGATACCGGTCCTCAGACGATAGCCGAAGTAGAAGCAAAAATAGTCAATGCGGAAGATAAGTCTAAGGAACGCGATAGAGTAGTTGAGAGTTTGAGAAATCAAGGTTTCGTTATCAGTGATCTTAAAACAGATAGTGAAATAAATGCAGCGCTTGAAGCGGCCAGGCAGTGTGATACCGTCGCAAAAGACGCTAATAACAATATAAAGATAATCCTGAGGCCTTTAGTCCTGGAAGATATGCCTGATTACGATGCTGCTGCCGTAATATGGAACCTTTACAGGATCGGGAACTCAATGGTTAAAGGAGATAAGCCGTTTAATGTCAGGTGTTCTGAGATTATCGATCCGACTGTCCAGCAAAACATAGTTGACGCGCTGCATATTCGTGGTGTCGATGAGGCAAGGAAGCAGATAGCCGCTGATGAAGCAACCATATACTCACTTCGTAAGGAGCAGAAAGAACATATAGATATCTGGCAGACAGATTGGGGCAAAGCTCTTGCGCCTATAAATGCTCTAACGGAGGCCGAAGTAAGGACAAAAATAGGGGAAAGCATACTTGATAAATCCATAGATGATCTCGAGTCTTATGAGCGGGCGCTTATAAATGATCTGTGGGAAAAATTCCTGGATCTGCCTGATGATGCCAGCGAGCTTGACGAGACAGGTGTTCCGACAAAGACGATAAGAGAATCCCTTAAAGATGCCCTGACGGTATTGTATGGCAAGGCTCCTGCGACCGATAAAGAGCTGCGCGATTTTGTAATAGGCGATCTGAGGTCTAATATCCAGAAAAACTTTATGGACGGTGAAGATATTATTAAAAAACAGCATCGCGGTGTAGCTGAAAGAGATGAGGCGCGAAAACTTCTCGAAGAAAAGAAGGACCTAGATAAAGCGAAAAAGATGCTGCTGCAGACTGCGGGCCTTGAGATCGAATCTATACGCCTTGGTATGACGGCCATGGCTATGATGGCCATAGGACTTGCAGAAGAGAATAAGACGATGGAAGCGCTTAAGGATGACCAGCTGGCGTATAACAAACGCTATGGCGTGGTTCCTGTTATTATTGCAGGTGGTGAAGGGTCGAGGCGTTCTCCGGACCAGCAGGTTAACAAGAGCTTTGACGAGATCCTTGGCACAGCCAACGTCAATAAATTATACAGCGCCATTTCGTTCCTGTCCAAAGGCATCCGTCCGGTAGTGCCGCTTGGTAAGAATACGCTCACATATATTCTCAATGAAGAAGGTTATTATAATGAAGCTAAGACTCTGTTGGCAGAAAAGGGCGGATCGGCTCTCGATGAGCTATTGCCGCGCAATGTAGTAAGTTTGATAAAGAAGAGAGTCGCGGTCCCGGATAACGCTATTCTTATAATAAAGGAAGAAGATGAGGCCGGCGGCCATGGCGCTAACCAGAACATGGCTATGGAAGTTTATGCAAAGGGAGATCTGGAAGAGCCTGATGCTGCGAAGAAAGCGCTCGGTGTTGAAATATTTGATAATGAAGTAAATGGTAAAAAGGACGATGCGGCGAAGGCGGCATACGTCATAGATTACATAGTTAAGGCGAAGGGCAACGAAAACGCCATCCTGAATATGGCGGCTGCCTTATATTGCCTGAAACACGGTAAGATAGAGAATGTCCCGGCAATCAAAATAGAACAGATATTGAAGAAGATAGACGATGACCGGGGGATGAAGAGCTATAAAGGCAGGCTGAACCAGCTGATCCAGTATTATGAAGGCAGGATAGAAGGCGCCAGGATGCAGGATGTCGGATTGTTCCAGGTGCACTTTGGTGAACATTCGCCTCTTGCTTTGGAGACGATGGTCCATACAGGGCTTGTGGCATTCCTTAAGGTAGTTAGTGAGAGGGCGATAGCTTCAGGCTGTTCCCGCCAGTCTCTCGAGATCAGGACTAAGGGTAACTTCGTATTTGACAGCGTTGGCAGGTCCGTAATGTTGGGAGACTACCATAAGATAATGATGATCATATCTCCCAAGCGCATCATGAGCGGTGAAATAGAACGCAGGCTAGAAGAGCTCGAGAAGTCATTCCATCATCAGGATATGGCAAAGGTTAAAGAGCTGGTCGAGGCACTTAACAAGGAATTGGTGAAAGTAGACGATTGGGGCAGGGTTGACAAAGAGACTAAGGCAAAGCTGGCCCCGATGGCTACAGAAATATCCAAAAAACTCCAGGCGATATTTGAAGCGGCGATAAAAGCCGGTGTTATGACCGCGCCGAATATAGATAAAAAAGGCGCGGCAGTCGAATCTGAGATAGAACTTTTATCGTATCTGCAGCAGTTATTGAGCGACAAGAAGGATGCTCTTATAGCTGAAAAAGGCGCCAAAGAAGCCTTTATGCCTATTAATACCAATAAGACGGTATTCTCTAAGCGTCTGTGGGATCTTGCCAGGACGACAAAAGATGACGGCACTGTAACATCGAAACTTTTTGATTATCCGTCCAGTGAAGATCCTGCGAAGTTTGACATAGGCTTCCTGGCGTGGGAATATCTGATGGTATTAAATGAAGTATACAGGCAGACGCCTCCGTCAGAAAGAAGAAAACGGTTTAACACGGGCGGCTATCCTATCACTTTTGTCGATCAGGGCCTTGTGGGATTTGAGCCGAAGAGCTTTGAACGCAGTGGACTTAAAGATATTAAAACAGTAGTAGATTCTATAAACGACTTCGTCAAGCTTAATAACAAGAGGCTGAAAGCTGCTGGCGTCAAAATGGCATCGGATAAAGAGCCATTTACTTTTACATACGAAGATGGGCATGATGTACTATCGCGTGAAAATAGAAAGAATCTGGACAAAGTATTTTCAGGCAAAGATACAACGGTAGCGGGTGTATTCTATCACGACTTCCACTCCACGATCGAAAGCAACAAAAACAATCCGGTTATTCTCACGAATGTTGCTTTAAGGCGCAGTTATGTAAATCCCGGAAGCGAGATAACGGGCAAAGATATTAATACTGTATTGACAAATACATATCTCGGCAGCGGAAAATATAATAATCTTTATGCGCGCGATACGATCATACCTGAAGGAAGAAAGCTTACTCCGATAGCCGATGGCATAGACTATTATGAGGTTGTCGGTATGATGTCCGAGGAGTTGAAGTTATACGAAAAGATGATGTCATTGCCTAGCGATGCCGGAAGGATGGCATTTATCAATGAACTCCTCGCCGGAAGATATGACGATATGTTGAATTTCCGGGAAGATGCTGCTGGTGCCGATAAGACAGCCGGACGCATTACAAGTGTGGCTGCGGTATTGTGGTATATGGAAGATATGAAAGGGGTAGATATTACCGCGCTGCGCGGCCAGTTGCCGGCGTCGGTCATATCTGTGATGGCATCTATCCGTGGAAGGAATGAAAATATCAGGCTTGCCGGACAGATAGTCAGACTAGCCGCAGATAATGAAAGAATAGAGTTTATTGATAGTGTCCTAGCCGGAGAGTACGATGCCGAATTTAATATCGAAAAGTCATACGGCAGATTTATGATCGAACAGCGCATAAGGCTGATCGCTGAAGCGCTGTGGTCTATGAAATCGGTCGGCCTTGAAAACATCGATGCATTGCTGAAAACTCTTGTGGAAGATAAGGAATCGAAATTTAAAGCGTTACATAAAGAGGTGGCTGATGCGACGAAAGAGTATGAAAAGATGGCGGATTGGCCGATACCTGTCACTGACGATAAAGGCAATGCCATAAAAATAGAAGGTGCGGTAACAAATAATTCGTCTGACTTTGTGGGTAAGTTTAATGATATAAAGCCTGTCGATGAGAAGGCTGAGAAGATCGATAAGGCGCGTTATGAGGAATTATACTCCGATCCTAAAAAGAGAAAGGGCGGGGCGGTGCTTGATAAGAATGGAGAATACTTTGCTCTTACGCTTACAGGCCAGTCTGACAATCTCTTTGATCTGGTGGGTTCTCAAAATTTTAAAAAAGAGCCTTGTTCGGATGGTACAAAGCTGTTTGGCTCTCTTGATATGGATGTCAATTCTCATATCGGCAATGCATGCTATAGCTGGGACAACTTCTTAAGGCATGCATCCGTAGGCGATGGTTGGGGCCTGCGCGGTTGTAAGGTGCGCGATACCATACTGGAAGATCACGAGCTGAAAGCCAAGACGCACGCATCTGATAAAGGCAAGTTTACTATGTTGCTGCGAGCCGATCGTAATGACGGAAATATGAATGCTTACACCGCTGCCATAAAGAGTGATTTCAACAATTCATTTATAGGCGTTAATTCCGGATGGAAATTAAGAGGCATGAATAACCGTAAAGCCCTTGTAGGTGTAAAGGCGATGGATACAGTTATACCGGAAGGACGCGAAGTGAAGCCCGGCGAACGTATTACAGGCCTTATGGCGCCGGAAATTGCTTTAACCAATCTCATATACAGATCGTCCATGGATGATGCGTATTGGATCATAAAGAACCTGCTCGATGAAAATGCCGATGCGCGCATAGACGGTGATGCAGAACTTAAGCTGGTCCGCGGTGAAGGGCGCTTTACGAGCGCGGCAGTTGCATTATTGTTAAATCCTGAAAAGGCTGGCGCGATACTTGGGCGAATGACCAATAGAGAGAGAACTGATTTCACGATCGAGGAGAGCCCGAATAAGGATGCAGAATATTCAGCCAGGTTGTCCGAAAAGATATCTCTTCTGGCGCCTCTTAAAACCCGCATACAGCTTGCTACGAAAGGGCGCATAGCTCCTGAGACTGAAATAGCCCCTGCTATGGAACGCGGCTGGGCTAAGGAAATACCGCAGGACATATTGAAACTTGCGGGATTGCTGCCTAAGCTGGAGACTGGCAAAAAGGCCGAAGATAAAAATCCATGGGAAGATAAATTCCAGCCTATCTCTGAATGGGATAAAGCGTTCAATGCTTTTGCGCCCGAGGACCCCGAGACAGAAGCCAGGCTGAGGAGTGAAGGTAAAGAAAAAGTCACTGTTTATATACAGCTTGGTAAAAAGCAGTCCGAAAGCAGCAAGGACTATAATTATATGAAATTCAATTTCTGGGTGCCGGAATATGACAGGGCATCTCAGAATCCCGCGGTGAAGAATACAATAGACCTTTATGCCGCAACGTTCTCTTATTGGCTGGGTGTAATATTCGGTGCGCGTGGAATCTATATAGCGGGTCCGCGCGGCTTGGCCGAACATGTGGAATCCAAATTCAAAGGCGGATCAAAAGATTGGTATGAAAGACCTGACTTCAGAATTGTATATGGAGACTTTAAGGTCGAATGGGTTGGGGCTAATGAGAAAGGTAATGAAAGAGTCGAGGTTCTTAATGGAAAAGTGTCTGAGACGCCGCCGCTTCCCAAGGATATATGTCTTGGTATAGCGATGGGCACAGGCTATGCCTGCGGATTCTCTGATCCTACCGGTAATGTGTTGCCGTTCTACGCAGAAGCTGGTATGGCTCCGATCGACATGAATCAGTCTGCGCCGGGTCACAGGGTGTCGAAACTTCCCGGAGCTCAGCAGATGTATGGTGCACAATATGCGCTGCTTAGGATGGCGCCGGAAGCCGGTATAGAGATGGAGCGCCAGACACAGCTTTATATGGCAGTGAGGCTTGCCAAAGAATTTAAGATCGTGGATCAGCTCGATAACCAGCCGGAAGATGAGTGGGCAGGCATAGTATTCAGGCATATGTCCGACCAATTATTGGATATGGCCGTAGATAAGAATGCGAAAGAGCTTGCAAAGAAAGCTGAAGAGAAGGGCGAGGCATTTAATAAAGAGAAGCTCCTGACCAGCCTTATCATGCGCAACATGACGAATTTATCCGGCAAAGATCCTAAGGAATGGACGCCGATATTTGTAGAGCTCTTTGCGAAGACCGGCGACATAGAACTGCCTCAGGTAAAAGACGAAGCTGGTAAGAAGGAATATCTTGATGCGGTTATGGCGAATCTCATTAAAGAAGTCGCAAAGAAGTTTAAATTTGACTTAGGCGACGACAGGACGCAGTTTATGCCGAAACTGCTGGAGAGTCTTATAAAGAAGCATTTAGAGGAAACAGAAAAGCTTACGCCGGAACAGGTTGATAGTGCCTGGAAAAAGATCGAGAATGACAAGATCGAAGACAAGCTTGATGTGACCCTGAAATATTACAAGGGCAAGGAAAATGAATTGACGCTCAAGATGTTGAGATTTTTAAGCGATCTCAGCACGTTCAACGAGGTTATGCCAAACGAAGGAAACAGACTTAAATACGTTCTGGGCCTTGTTGAGCAAAATGTTATGAAGAGAGAATGGTTTAAAGAGTACGATAGTCCGGAAAATATGCAGTGGGCAGTAAGACGTCTTTATGAAAAAGCGCTTATAACGAAGGATAGTGATTATAAAAAAGCCAGTATGATGTATCTGCAGATAGGCAGGTACTTAGCCGAAGGCCTTGCCCGCGCTTACAAGATGAGCGGTTCTATGATGAAGAGTGTGGTCTTGTTTGGCCGTATGGTAAATAAAGGGGCAGGCCCGATAATAATAGGTGAGGCGAAGCGCTCATTGGAAGAGGATTTCGGAATAAAGAATTTATATATAAAACGAGCCGATGACCTTGCTAAAGAAAAATATGCCGATAAGGATAAGGAAACAAAAGAGCGGCAGGTCGATATAGTAAATGAATATGGACAAGCGGTTGGTGTGGGGTATGCCACTAAGGCTGCGGCTGACGCTGAGAATAAACCAAAGATAGCAGCGGGCGGCTGGGAACGTTATGTTATGTTGGACCTCGGCGGAAGTGATATGAAGATAGTGGCTATGCGTGTCAGATGCGATGACGCCGGGAATATAGTAGAGGAACAGATACTTTATACTCATAAACATGTGTGGGATCCGCGTAATTTTAAGAGCGCTAGTATACATCTCGGACTGATGAAACAATATATTGAGACCGCCATAAGCGAATCAAATAAAGGCGGTCAGGATTCTTCCGATAAGAACCTTACTTGGGAGGGTGACCCAGATTTTACCAAAGATAATGTCCGCGGTATTGGTATAAGTTTTGCAGGGCCTATAGTTGACGGTGTTATAGCCGGTCAGAAGCCGAGGTTGGCGACAGGCTTAACTACCGAAGAATATAGGAAGAACCTTATTACCATGCGCGAGAAGATAGAGAAGGATAGCGGCAAATTTACATACATAGCCAATGATGGTGATGCGGGCGCGGTATGGGGTGCGGCGGCTGTGAAAATGGTAAACGAGCGCGCAAAGGTATCTGCCGCTCCAAGCATTTTAAAGAAATTATTTAGTCCTATTGCAAGATTTATCCCGGCTATTGGCGCTGTCATCGCATTCTTCAGCATGTCCTCTTCAATGCTTGCAGGAGAAGCTGGCCGTGCAGTTATTCAGGCACCAGCCCGGGTGCAGGAGCTGTCGTTGCTATCTCAGCTTATGCGGCTTACCTCAGATCATTATGTTGTGACAGCTATACTTGCCGCGCTTATCGCTCTCGGAGCATACAAGCTACTCCGCAAAACTATTCTTGCTCCGGCAGTTCAGGCACCGGTAATAGAAGGCGTTACCTCTGGAATAAAGAGAGCCGCAGACAGCAACTCACCGGTTACGCTTATAGAAGGTTCGTCTGAAGAAGTGAGTGCGTATCTGGAGGATATGGCTGCAAACAGTACTAATCATCCAGCCTTTGTCCTAAATAACAAGAGAGCTAGAAATCTGGCTTCCGCTTATAACAACGCCTATTCACGGGCTAAAGATCATTTCCCGAACCTGAAAAATCAGGCCGAGCCGAAAGTCAAACTTGTTACGGGTAATCCGAATCTGGCATTCCTTGAAGGTGATACTATAGCTATAGATTATGACAGCTTATTATCGAAGCCTCTGGTCACGCTGGAATTCTATGAGGAATTCCGTCATTATGCACATCAGGCAGATCCGAGAGGACCTCCCACGATAGAGGAAAAAGCATTCTTAGAGCTTTTAACCGATTATGAAAAAGTCACAACTTTCCTCGTTCTGCCAGTTTCCCAGCAGGCAGAATATGTGGCTGCAATATTAAAAGACCCTGGCGTTGATACCCAGGAATTCTACAAAGTTCTCGTCCGGAGCTATACAGAAACTGATAAATTTAATCAGTTATTAGATAGTATGAGGGACGGGTATGGAGTCCCTGCCGAAAGAATTGATGCCCTTAGAGCTTTACAGCAGTCTGCTACGACGGATATTTTTGAGCTGGTATTAAGCTATGGACAAAAATCCGGCGTTTATGAGGAAGCGAAGCGCCTGTGTCTTGCGACCGCAGATGGACGCGTTAATATAACCGGTTTCATAAATATAAATACAATAATCCTGTTTGAGAATTGCCTTGATTTCAAAGAAGCTTTTGTAAACTGGCTGAATAAGAACCATGCGGTTAAAAATCCGGTCGTTGATTTATTAACCACAGCTCTTGATAGTAAGAATCCCAGAGTGGTTGATCAGGCGGTTGATATTCTCGGAAGGATCGGAATAGTCCCGTCGCCGGTCGTCGAACGACTTACCGATATGCTTAAAGACGTAGTCAGTGCGGATGCGGCATCCGGAGTAGACGAAGCTCGCAGCAAGGCTGAAGCTGCCGAGGCCAAGTATCTTAAGCAGGGACAGCTTCTGACCGATGCTATGAGGAAAGCGGATGACCTGAGAGACGCATATAGAGGAAGAATAGATACAGCCAATTGGGATAGCTTACCGGATGAAGCGGCCCGATTACAGCAGGAGAGGGATGCCAGCCTGGCAGAGCTAAAAGAACAGCTGGGGATAGCTAAATTAGAAGAAGAATATAAATCTTCGGCAATTGAATTTAAAAATGCCGACAATATCAGAAAAGACTGTGAAGATAAGGTCCGGGTAGAGATGGATCATGCAGCATCTCTTATAGATGCTCTGAAGAATATTGCCGCGGCGTGTATCGCAAACATACATGCAAGACATGAGGTGAGGGCTGCCATTCAGGGCAGGATGCGCGAAAAAGTTATAGTTCCTGCAGAAGAAGCAGGGTATTATCGCGACATATTGCTCTCTCCGGAGAGATCGCATCTTGGCAAGGCCGGTGCGGAATATTTAAAGCGTATTTCAATCGAAAGATTTACAGCGGAATTTACCGACAGGGCCAATAAGGACTTTAAAGAGAATACCGATCTGTCAGAAAATGAAGAGCTGGCAATAGCTTCTGCCGTGAGGGATATCCTCATAAGCATTATGCATGATTCTATTACGCTGAACAAGGCATTGAATACGGCTGCCGAGATCGTAACCAGCGGTACTGCGGTGACGTTAACGCCGGAAACTATTGACGCGTTCGTAAAAGCTCATAAAATTTATCATGCCGCAATGGTCGGGCAGATAGCCGAAGACAAGGATAGGATACCTTATCATTGCGCTCAGCGGCTCTTAAAAGATACTCTTTCCCAGACCGCGCCGTCTCTTATTTCTAAATATTTCAGCAATAATGGCACGTCTCCGGCAGAGATGTTCGCTTCAGAGGCGACGCTTGATGCTGACAGGGTAGCGAATATGTCTGTTGAGGAAAAGATATTCGTAGCGGCTATGGTAAGCGCCATGAAGCTCAATAGTTCTATAGAGGGCTTCTATTGGCACAGGATCAGGGCGACAAATGCTCTGAATATTTTCTCTTCTATAAGCGATCCGGATGGGATAGTTGTAAGTGCCTTAAATAATACTGCAAAATACACCAGGAACCCGGGCGATTCAGGATATGTGCCTGTTGAGCAAAATTTTATGACATCGCCTTCGTCCAATCCTGTCCTAAATCTGGAGCTTTCCGCCAACCTTACGCAGTATGAGATCATAAGGCAGGATGCGCGAAGGGACATTCTTGGCAGGGTTCTGCGTTATGATGGCGCGCCTGTTATGGTTCCGGACGCTATTTATATTCAGTCTCTTATTAAAGATTCGGCTAAGCCTCTGGCTGTTGTGGAGGCCTGCATAAATATACTTACCGAACAGGATGTCCCATATACGCTCAAGGAAAACATAGCTACAGCTTTCGGCAAGGTAGGATATACGGCTGTAAGTTCTCTGGATGTGCTCATAGCTCTCTACGAGGATCCGAAAGTATACGGGACCTTAAAAGCGGCTTATGCCTCTGCCATAAGAGATCTGTGCTGGGTGATATGCAATCATCACAATCTTGTCGATCCGGCATCGTCATTGCTTTCTCCTGCAATACGAAGAGAGCTGGTCGTTGCGCGTGACCAGGCCAGCTATGATGCGAATAAATTGCGGACACTTTACCTTTTGACAAAAGGATTGCTTGGAAAACTTGACAGATTGTCGAGCCTGAAGAGCGTGGAAGATATAACCAGGTCTGCGCCGTCACCGGAAGTCTTTACGCTCGCGGGTGGAAATAGCACGCAGGCGCTTTTACAGGTCTTGCGTCTGGTCAATCCTTCCGTATGGGTGCAGTCGCTTCTTTCAACAGATGATGACGGCGGTTCTACAAGAAATCTGAAAGCTCTCTTCATGAAGCTGTTCGGTGTTAAGTTTATTGCGCCGGGAGATATAGTGAACGCTTCACTTAAAGTCATTCCGTTGTGGATGAAAGATTCTATAGACCAGAGATTTTCCGCTGAGCCGGAAGCGGAGAGGCATTATCAGGGTAAATACCTATTTGATATATTGCAGCATGGCGATGATTTCAGGCATCCTGCTAAGCCGTCTAAAGATGCTCACATAGCGTCATTGGATGAAGTAAGAGGCAGCCTTGACAGGCTTGTAAACGAAGGCAGAGAGATAGCCGATGCATCCGGCAAGATCAATACCCTGGCTAAAGAGATAGAGGCATTGAGCACACCGCAGATGCCCGTAAGCAGGAATACCGCCTATGGCATCGCGGCTCATCTGTATACCAATTTTACTCATCGCAACAAATGGCGCGGAGCAAAGATAATAGATATAAGCGGAACGAGAGATGACATAACTATAACGTTGAAAAAGGTTGAAGAATTACAAAAGCTTTTACGTTTGGCTGCAGAATTAAGAGCCGGCGGTATTTTTGATGAAGGTGCAGCTATGGATATGGCTGCGCATATGTATACGCATATTTCTGATCTTGAGCGCGCAAAGCTTAAAGCCTCGGGAGTGATCACTGTCAGCGAACAGGGCGTTATTAGCGCTCCTTCGCAAGGGAATGTTCAAAAAGCTTTTGAAAGTTATAAGGAATTTAACGAAAAGTTTAATAAATTCAAAAATGGCGTGCTCGAACTGGCAGAGGCCGTGGACAACATGTTTGTAAGATCGGGCCATCTTAATCTTTATGGCAACAGTCTGCGCAATCTCATCCTGGTGGGCGCTATGATGAAAGCCAGGGCATACGATAAAGATGCGATAAACATGTCCGGCGTATTTGCCGGAGTAGGCACATACAGAGAATTGCTGGATATACCTGTTTACGCAGCACCTACAAGCGATAGTCCAAATGTGCTGGGCGCTGTTTTTGAGAGCGGTATGAGTAAGATTGAGCAGGATATGGTTTCTCATACTCCTAATACAGAAGGGAACCCATTAAGACGTTTCTATAAAAATTATCAGAGGGTAAATCTTCCTCCCACACCGGAGATCCTGAGGCTGCAGTCCGGAGCTAAACTTGTCCTGGCAGGCCTGTCCAGCTTCTTTACAAGCTTCTTAGTCCTCTTATTAGATCCGTCTGTGTCATCCGCGATGGCTAACAATAAAGAAGGTCTGAGAATATTCTTCATGAATCCGGCTCACGATGAAGAGACTGTGGGGCTTACATTCAGAGAATTGATGGAGTCGATTGAACATTTCAGCGGTAGAAAACTTGAGGAACTATTTGACGTAATAGTTATAAATGACGAACGCCAGCTTTCCGGGCTTCTGCTCGAGAAGTTCCGAAAAGGAAACTACGAAGGCGAGATCAGGCCGATGGAGGAAGATATAGAATGGCTTGAAGAGAAAGGTGTTAAGGTAATACATGATGTTCAGTTCATAGAGGCGCGCACAAAGCCTGCACGTGTAGCCGGCAAGCTGGATGCAGTGCTGGAAGCGAAGCCCTCGATGCTTGCAGACATAGTGAAGCGTGCGAGTGAAATTACCGGCAAGGGTGCGGCCGTTGTGAATCCGCAGCTGCAGGAACGGGCGGCGGCGCCTATGATCCCTATATTGGGAGTTACGCTGGTTGCATCGCTTTACGCGTTGAGCGCATATCTATTGGTTGCGTTAATACATTCCGCCGGAAAAGTGTCGGGCGCTTTGTCAAAAGATGACAAATATAGGAACGCTTCATTTATAAAGCAGGCCGCAATATTCCTGGTCAAGCTAATCCCGCAATGGGCATATGCTATCGTTCACCCTGTCAGGACTATTAAAGAAATAGCTATATCTATCATGCCCCGTGCTCCGCCTATACCGTCGGTTGTCGGACCTCACAGGATGCACAATGGCTGGCTTATTGACAGGCTGGGGCTTAAGGGAAAAACGCTGTCTGATAATGATCAGAAAATTTTAAAAGCGTTTAACA
The DNA here is from genome assembly GCA_041663425.1 of Candidatus Omnitrophota bacterium. Lineage (GTDB taxonomy): Bacteria > Omnitrophota > Gorgyraeia > 2-01-FULL-45-10 > 2-01-FULL-45-10 > FEN-1322. Next base: position 7,201 of record JBAYMS010000008.1, on the reverse strand, counting down.
ATATTCCTGAACCTGCGTATTTTGATACTAAGGATAACGGCAAGATAAAAATATTTACCAATGTCAGCAGCTTCTTAGCCGATGTTGAAGGGTCTAATAAAAATGAAAATAATCAGCAGCATAAGGTGCATGAAGTTGTAGAGCACGGTGTTGTTACAACTGTGTCTGGAGAGGGAATCCTTTCCTCTGTTATATATAATAAGCTTCGCACCAACCTGGGGGATGAGTTTGTAAATAATTGTAGAATGGAAATGGAGAAGCTCTACGGTATTGATGGGCTTGATAATGAAAATCTTCAGGTAGCGCATCTGATAGCGGAATGGGTTGATGATAAACTTTTCCCAAATGTTGGCGATCATCTTCCAGCAGATGGCCTGGTTAGGTATATGGCAGAAGAAGCCGTTGTTGTATTGTATGACACCCTTAAATCTATGAATGAGCAAGAGTTGAAAAAGTTTGCAGAAGGAGCTATCGCAGCGGAGGACTTTGAGGAATATACCGATGACACTGATAGGAGAAGGGTAAGAATAAAAGATTCTCAATTGGAATCTGTAAGAGATAGGGTTCTTGCCACCATGTTAGCGCTTAATGCCGAAAATGTTCCTACGATCACTGCCAGCAGCAAGTTTGGAAAGATGTGTTCCGAGAAAAATTTTAGGGATATCAGATACGATGTGGCGATAATGTTTATAAAACAGGGAGATCCGGATAAGCTGCGGATAGCCGCCAGGATAATTAACGGATGGGCCGCGGAATTTGGTGTAAATGATGCCGTTGCGAAATTTGAAAACGCAACAAAAGAACTTCCTCTGGAGAAGAGGATGGAGTTGATTTTTGAGGTAGGTGTATTTAATGCCGAATTGGCCGATGCAATGGTGGATAATTTTGAAGAAATGAAGCAAGGCGGCAGCATTATTGGCGGACACCTGATAGGCCTTATCAATAATTTTATAGAAAAAGATAGCTGGGAAGATGTCAGAAAATTAGAAGTATTGGGCCAGGTAGTGCGTCTGCTGGGCCGCCTGTCCCTAAATCCACAGGAAGCCGGCAAGGCTATCAGTGTGCTGGAGAAACTTTATGATAATGACCGTGCCCGTCCGGTTATGGAACTTTTAAAGGAATTGAAAAAGGCCGGAGAGTCAAAAGATGCCGCAAAGCTAAACGAATTTGCTAACATCCAGAGGAATATAGAGGTTCAGCAGCAATTAGATACTTTCGTTATCCAGAGTCTGGAAGCTATTGCAGATAATTATGGCTCCAGAAAATCTGAATCGAATTATGAAGCCGTTAGGGTAAGAATACAGGCAGTGCTCGAACACATAGCGACTGATCAGAGAAAATATCCTGGTCTGTATTTTGTCCGGCAGCAGGCTGTATTTGCAATGCGCGTCCTGGGAGAGGTGCCCGCGGTGAGTGATTTTATAGAAAGCGTTATAATGGAGAAAAAGACATCCTCAGACCAGGGATGGGCTGGCTATGTTCCCAACGAGCAGCATTTCGGCACGTCATATTCTTACAGCCCTGTCGCAAATCTGAAATATTCATGCGGTATGACAGCCATGGCTATGAATATTTCTAAATTTAAGGGCGAACTTGAAAATATAGGACAAAAGATAAGGTCCGGACAATCGGGTTATCAGGTAAGCAGTGAAAGGATAGCTGATGAGTGGAAGACCTCGAAATGGCCAAGCGCCGTCATGCTTGCCATGGTGCAGACGTTGTCTGATACTCAGGATAGCGTTTTGAAAGAACGGGTAATGAGAGCTTTCGCTATCATAGGCTTACCGTCCATGAGCATTACAACTAATTTATATAGAATATGCTCCGATAGCCAGGAGGATCAGAATCTGCGTTATGCGGCGAGAGAGACCCTGCTTGATCTATGCGAAACATTTTATAAGAGGATGGTTTCCGGCAGCTCTATTGCTACCGATGTGGATTTATTGATCGAGAGATTGAGGAATACTGAAAAATCGAATCAGCTTTCGTTTAAGGATCTCGGAAGTCTTAAGAAATGTGAATATATCACCAAGTCGCTGCTTTCGCAGGTTAAAGTGAAATTTGACGATGCCGGTAATCCGCAATACTATTTCTCTGAAAATGCATCCGATATGATGAAGTTCGCTCGTCCTAAAATGCTGGGTATCGGCGGCGGTGGCGGTTCAAGCTTCCTCGTAGAGTTATTGAAGGATTCGCCGATCAACTATTGGAACCTGGAAGGCGTTGTCTGTACTGTAGGGGTTGACGATGATGGCGGTTCCACTGCTGATATAAAGGGAAGCGGCTTTGCGGCTTTTGCTACTACCGGAGAACGCAAGACATTCGGCCTGCCCTTGGTGGCGATAGGTGATATGGGTAAGGCGATTGAAACACATCCTCTGGTAAAAGAATTTTTAGCCTCCAGGATGCAGGATGCCCCGGAGAAATACAAGAAACCGGATGGGTCGAACCTGACTCTCAGGGAATACCTCGAAAAAGAGCCTCTGCTGAATCAATTAACAGGCAAATTATTAACAGGAGATAAAGACAATCCTAAGAGGACAATAGAAGAGCAGGGGTATTTAAAGAGGACCCCTGACGAAGTGGCGTTTCTGAGAAATGAAATATTGGAAGCAGCTTCTGCCTATGACGCTATGTTCATCAAGTCCGGTTATGCGTCGCTTTATAGAAATTCCATGCAGAATATGATCATGCTCGGGCTTATGATAAAAGACGGCGCGTTCTGTTTTGATGTGGACGAAAAAACCGGCGACAGAAAGTGGTTTGTGAACATGTATGGTTTGAATCAGGCGCTTATTAATTACACAGCTATTATGAATTTCAAGAAGGTCGAAGATGTCAAAGGTTATCCTATACCGGTGTTCTCCTCGCCGAACGTGTTAGTGGCTCATATGTCCAATGGAATGCGTAAGATCACCCAGGATTATTTCAGTCATACTAGGATAGGCGATGGCTTAAGGGTTGAGCGTTTTGGGTATCTCATGCCTCCGATGCCTGCTAACGTTTCGAGTGAACAAGCGGCTAAGGGAGTGCAGATCGGTATATTTGCTCCGACCAGTCCGTTCACAAGTATGATGACCGTAATGCAGGGAGATATGCCGCGCATACTATCTTCGAGGGCTACCGATCCAAAAGCACAATTTGCATTATTATGGATACTGCCTCCGAATACAGATACGGAAGAGAGCGTTGGGATGAAGCTGATAGATATCATGGAAGAGATCATAGGCGCAAGGGGACGGCCTGGCATGGGCAGGCTCCCGAATGTAATTTTCTATGCAGACAGCTCCGGATTTGCCAATGTGGCGGACATAAAAGAACGCGCGAATATCACGGGAGCTTTATATAAAGGTACTTGCTCGGGCTCTCTGTGCCTCAATGATACCGATTTTAATGAATTGAAAAGCGAACTCGCAAAACGGCACGGGATAAATCTTGTTAAGATCAGTGAGCTTGAAGGGCGCACTTTGTCTGCGGAAGACCTGCGCAATACGACAATAGCTGTTCCTATGCCGGCAGGTGATGTGCTGTATAGCAAACAAAGCAGGTCCAGGATCGACGATTCTCCGTATTGGGAGCCGAGATATAAAGTAGAAGAAGTCCGGAAGATACTTGACCGTGTGGTTAAAGAAGAACTGCCGAGAATATATGGACAGCTGCCTCGTCGTGAGGTTCCGAGTTTCCCTGTAAGCGCTGCGTTAAAAGAAGGCGCTGCAATTAATGCTGTAGCAAAAATAAGCGCATACGATGGGACGCTAAGCATAGAAGGCGAGGGATTGAGCCCTGCCCAGACTCAGAGGCTTGAGGATGCGATCGCGCAATATTTAGAAAGTATCGCAAAGCCTGAGGACAGGTCTATCGTGGAAAAGCTGCTTAAGACAGATGGCGTTAAGTTTGAAGTAGCCGGTGATCTGGCGCAGATAGCGGACCAGGATGAAGATAAAATAGAAGTCCACACAGATCTTCTGCCCGAGACAAGACAGGATAATGACGCAGAAGAGCAGCTCGCATTAGGATTGAGCATAATTCTAGAACATGAATTTTTACATTTAATACGGTGGATCGGAAGAGGTGAGGAGCGTCTCGTTGATGCCGACGCCCGGCTTTCTGAGGAGTACGACGCTATTATGCTAATGGTCGAACGTTTCAGAAAAGCACCTGATAGTCAGAAAGAAACGTTCAAAGAATTTTTTGCCACCTATCTCTATGGACTGGGCATGGATGTCAGCCTTATCCTTGAGCTGCTGGAACTTGTTGAGGATAATGTTGCGGTAGAATATATCAAAAATGTTGTGTTCGAACTTGCCGGCAATTTCAGCGGTGTAAAATGGGCTCCTGTCGAAGAATTGGACGGCAGGATCATTATAAACAAAGAGACCGGCGCTATCAGATTTGCTTCTGAGGAACCTATAATTACCGGCCGTGCAGAGCTTCTGGCTATAAGACATGGTGTTACGCAGGCCAATATTGACAATAGATGGCAGGGCGTCACCGACGGAGCGGATAACCAGCTTACTGCTGAAGGCAGAAAAGAAGCGGTCAGCGTCGGGAACGCTGTATTTAACGATTATGAAGAAAAGATAAAAGAAGACAGGGTAGTAGTGGTCACCAGCCGTCTCGGCAGGTCTAAAGAGATCGCCGGCGCTTTCACCTCTATAGTTAAAAATAGAACCGGTAAGGACATTACTGTTGTCGAGGAGCCCCTGGCCGTTGAAAGGTCGTTCGGCAGCTGGGAAAACAGGACCGCAGGCGAGATCCCCGCAGCACAGAGAGGATTGCTCGAGCTATACAATGAAGGTCTTAACGCTACTGTGCGGCCCGGCGAAACCGGAGAGAGCGTGCTCGACCTGCTTATCCGAGCAGAGAAATTTTTGAAGCACATTAATAATGAATATCCCGGTAAGACGGTAATATGCTTTGGTCATGGATCATTTATAAAAGCTCTGATGGTGTTGTCCGGCGATAGATCGCTTCTGGATGAAAATGGTCTTATACGATGGAATGTTGCTGTTCCTCACGCCACACCGATGGTTATATTTAAACCGGAGCAAGTCGATGTAATGAAAGCATTGAGGGAAGCCTGCGACATATACAGCAAAAAACATGATAAAGACTGGGCTGACGTTGTAAATGCTAAGGACGCATATGAACGCATAGTGTTAAGCGGTAAGTCGACGGAAAAAGCCGTTACTGTAAATGTTATTAAGGGAGCGCTGCAGGACGCATTTAAGATTCTTGTGTCTAACACTGTGAAAGCCGCAATTAAAGACAAAGATACCTCGAAGGTTAATATTGTTTCAAATATAAATGCAGAGAAGGGTATGTTTGAGATACGCATGACTTATCCCGGCATTGGAATGAATGAAGAATACTCGCGAAGATCGCCGGGTGCCGACAGGCAGAATATATTTAAAGAAGGGGATTTCAAGACCGCGTGGGATCTTCTAAGTGCGCAGGGTATAGGTCTGGAGCTGAAACAATACGATAACGGTTATTATGGCAACCAGCCTATCTTTGTTGTAAGCGTTCCGCTTCCGGAAGAACTGCGGGTGCAGAAGTTCAGCCCTGTAAAGACTGCATCTGCGGGTATCGTTATAGGTATCCCGATGTCAGTAGCTGCGCCTGATCGTAAAATCCAGATATACGAAACGCTGAAAGGTATGGGCATCACTAATGTATCTGTTCAAATAGTGCTTTCTCCTGATCAGATAGAAGCTGCGCCGGATCAGGTAGTTATATTTGTAAATGACGACATAAAACTTGAGTCGATACGTCTGGAATCCATTAAAACGATCGAACTTATTGCGAAGTATAATGTAATTCTCGGTATGACAAATATAGATTCATCAACAAGAGAAGAGATCGCCGGCATAATTAAAGAGCTTATAGGTGATGCAAAGAGCCTGAGCGCGGCAGAGATATTCGGCAGGGCTATAATAGAGGTGAACAATCCTGATAATAGCGAAAAGGTAAAGACCCTGATGCCTAAGTTAAAAGCTCTCGTCGATATCCAGAGAAGACATATGATGGAAGCTGCCAGATATAATCAGGACTATCTATATGAGGATATAAAGGCCGACGGTAAGAAGGTGGCACATGCTACTACAGAACAGGTTGCGGTGCAGGATATGTCGTTCGCCCGCAATCTGGAGCGTTCCAACTCGCTGGGTGTTAAAAATGTATTTGTCTATGGCGAGATATTTGAGAGAGAAGAACAGGCAAGGGCCTTCCTCAGCGCATCCGGATATAAGGGCAGCCTGAACGATATAGTGTATGTGAACAGGCACGATAAGAGCTTTGACGGAGTGATAAATGAAATACAGACAAAGACGGGCACGGACAATATCGGTATCAGACCGGCTGAGGGAGAATTTAAAGATCTGAATTCTGCCCGGGCCAAGATACTGGAAGTGCAGACCATTACTATTAAAGGCAAGAGAGTGCTTCTGACTATGAATACTTACGAAGCGTTGCTGAAGATATTGAAGAGCGAAGGCACGAACGCAGAGATAAGCCTGGCTCTGGAAGGATGGCTGCCGGGCGTAGTTTATGATCAGGAAAGAAATATATTCAAGTATTTACCCAGAACAGTTCCTGTAAACTACGGCGAAGAAATGGAGACGTATAGAAACGCTGTGCTGCTGCTCAGCAGTGCGGCATAATCCTTCGACTAGCTCAGGATTATGTCCTGAGTAAAGCCGAATGGCATAATCTTAAGTTTTATGTAGCCAGGGGTAGGGAGATACCCAATACTATCCTCGCTTCATAGATGGCTTCCGCCAAGCGGCCTTCTATCGAAGCGAGGATAGGCTACATAACCTGCCAAAATAAATAATCATAACATATTGCAATAATTGGTTTTATGTATAAATTAGGATTTAAAAAAGTAAGAAATTGTCTATTGACATAACCTTTAGATATGGTATAATTTATGTAAATAGTTAGTAAAGTTAGATAAGATACCGTGGCAGGTATCTTCAATTTGTCTTAAGGGGGTTTAAGAGTGTTATCAGCTTGGCACCAAAAACCATGGTGGATACGGCTAATTGCCGTAACTTTAACTATTGCATTCATACATCAGGATATAGTATGGGCGCAGGAAGGCACACCCGTTTGGTCAAAACCATCAAACGGGTCTTTTAATGTCAAGACCCCTATTAATAATAATAATTTAAATGCTAATATAGCTATTCCCAAAGAT
>JBAYMS010000007.1:0-51601 GCA_041663425.1 Candidatus Omnitrophota bacterium | reverse complement strand
GTATTCCCTTCAAGAGAGGTCGGGTAACCTTCCTGCAGATATGAAGCCACCGACATCTTTTTAGGCATTATATTGTTAACTATTGCGTTCCAGGAGGTCAAAATCTCCTCCAGATAAGCCGAGCGCTGACTGTTTTGAATATTCTTATTAGGTTGAGGCGCAGCCGGCCCTACTACAGCGGCTTGTTTGACAAGCTTCTGCGGTTCCGGGGCGGCGGTCTGCTGTTTAGGTGCGGCAGGACGCTGACACACACCCTTCTCAAGCGCTTCGATCCTTTTAATCACTTCATTCAGAGGAACTACCGGATTGCTCAGCGTAAGTTTTACTAACGCCGACTCAAGAGGAACTCTGGAAAGGCTTGATTTCTTTATAAAATCTATAGCATTCGAGAAGGTATATATAATATACAGCATATTTTCAATGGTAAATCCAGCGGATTCGTCTTTGTAGCGCTTTATCTTTTCAGCTCCCGCGTCTATTAAGCCTTCGGCGGACGGGCTGATCTTGGTTATAGTTATATTACGGAAATGTTCGATAAGGCCGAGCGCTATCTGAGTAACATCTTTACCTTCATTTACAAGTTTGTCCAGCACTCCCAGCGCGGTAACAGCATCCTTATTTTTAATAGCTGCCGACAATTCAAAGAGAGCCTCATCCTCAACCATTCCCAATATTTTAGCAACATCTTTTGTAGTGACTTTTCCTTTTGTAAACGACGTCATCTGATCAAGCATCACCTGCGCATCGCGCATTCCACCGTCGGAATATTTGGCTATAAGATTTATCGGCTCTTCATCTATATCAAGTTTTTCATGCTTAACTATTTTTTTAAGACTATCAGCTATCTCTTTAGTCGCTATACGGCGGAAATCGAACCTCTGACATCTTGAAAGTATCGTAGGCGGCACCTTATGGGCCTGTGTGGTAGCAAATATGAATTTGACGTGAGCAGGCGGTTCTTCAAGAGTCTTTAAAAGCGCGTTGAAAGCCTCAGAAGTAAGCATATGAACTTCATCTATGATATAAACTTTGAATTTACCTTTGGACGGGGCAAATTTTACATTGTCCCTGAGGTTTCGTATCTCGTCGATGCCGCGATTTGATGCGCCGTCTATTTCAAGAATATCAAGCGATGAACCCTGGGTGATCTCTTTACATGCTGAGCATGTATTGCATGGTTTTATCGTCGGACCTTTTTCACAGTTGAGGGCTTTGGCAAGTATCCTGGCAGCCGTGGTCTTCCCTACTCCGCGCGGACCGGCGAACAGATACGCGTGAGCGACCCTGTCCTGGGATATGGCGTTTTTGAGTGTGGTTGTTACGTGCGATTGGCCGATGATATCATCGAAAGTCTGGGGCCTGTACTTCCTTGCAAATGCGATATAACTCATAGCATTTATAAAATAGCACACCACGCGCGCTAATTCAAGAATGAAATTTTTCTCAATCTTCTGGTGGAAGGGTGAGACGGGTTGCGTCGCTTATCCCGGAGGCGACTTCGGGTATGATGCCCATTTTGCGGTATATCGGATGTATAAGTTTGGCGATAAGCGGGAGTTTTGCGGCAAACACAGCGGAGGCAATGATGGAACAAACTCCGCCCAGGATCAGAGTATTCGCGGCGCCAATTTTACTGGCCAATGATCCGGCAAGCAGGCTGCCGATCGGAGCCATTCCCATGAAAGCCATGGCATAAAAACTCATCACCCTTCCGCGCATACGATCCTCTACTATAGTCTGCAGTATCGTATTGCTTACTGCTGTATTTGTCATAAATCCAAAACCTGATACCGCAAGAAGCAGCATTGAAACGGCCATGCTATGCGAGAAAGAAAATACTATAAGCCCGATCGAAAATATTCCTGAGGATATCGGAATGAGCGAATTTAAGCCCACTATACTTTTCCGTGAAGCCAGATACAATGTAGATATTAGAGCGCCTATGCCTACGGATGACATAAGGATACCCAGTGTTCCGGGCCCGCCCTTAAGAACATCTTTGGCGAATACAGGCATAAGAACCATATACGAACTTCCCATAAGGCTTATAATAGCCAGCAGCAATAATATAAATCTGATCGGCGGAAAACCGAACGTATACGCAAAACCTTCTTTCAGGTCCCTTATCATATCGGATGAACCCTCAGCCTTTTTTCTGGGTTTCATATTCATAACGCAAAGCGACGCTAAGACTGCTAAAAAACTTAGGCCGTTTATAAGAAAACATATGCCTTCGCCGACGAGGGCAATAATTATTCCCGCTATTGATGGGCCGATCAATCTGGCCGCATTGAACATAAGCGAATTGAGGGCAATGGCGTTGCCTAAATTTTCTTTACGCTCAACCATTTCGACTATAAATGATTGACGTGCGGGTATATCAAGGGCATTTATGCAGCCAAGGAAAATACCAAGCACTATTATGTGCCATACAGCAATTGTGCCGGTTAGCGTAAGGACTGCAAGGATCAACGCCTGGACCATTGAAAGCGTCTGGGTTATGATAAGCAGCCGGTGACGGTTAAATCTGTCGGCTATGATGCCTGCAAAAGGGCCGAATAAAAAAGACGGCATCTGGCTTGAAAAGCCTACGATGCCCAGCAGGAACGGAGAATTGGTCATTCTGTAAACCAGCCAGCTCATCGCTATCGCCTGCATCCATGTCCCGATGAGAGATACCCCCTGGCCCATGAAAAACAGCCGGAAATTCCTGTATTTGAGTGCACGGAAAATAAATTTCAGCATTTCTATTCTTTCCTTAAGTCTTGGCGGAGGCTATCCTGACACGGTAAAAGAAATCAGCGGCCTTTTCGGCAACTATCTCTCTCTCCTGGTCCGCGGTAATTACATGGTAGGAATTATAAAGCAGCACCATCTCTTTTATTTCTGAACGCACTTTATCGTAAATGAGCTTGGAATTTTTTACACTGGCAACATCGTCATCTTTAGCCTGTATCAGCTGGATGGGAGAATCTATATCGGGAAGCAGTTTGACAAGATATTTAACCATAAGCTGAAGTTCACGCAAAAGCGTTACAGGAAAATAAGGATATCCATATTGTTCGGCGGCTTCTATATCATCCAGGCGCGCGGTTGCATAATATTTATGGATACGCTGCTGAATTATTTCATTTTTTATGCCATAAGGCGGAGATTCTTTAAAATAGGCAATATATCTGATCGGCGTATATGCAAAAGGAAAGAAAATATTAGACAACGGCGTATTCCATCCATCGTAAAATAGCGTCGGGGCAAGACAGCTGACGCCGGATATACGGTCTTTACGTTCATATGCGAGGAGAAGCGCGAATAACGCACCCATTGACAGGCCGGAAGAAAATATAGGGCCGTTAAATTCCGCCAGCTCTCCCTTGACAAGCACATCACGCACCGATGCGTAGAGCTCCTGCCAGGTAGTGTTCTTTAATACCCATATAGATTCACCGTGATTTGCAAGCTTCGGGCAAACTACGGTATATCCGCGTTTATTCAGATAGGTCGCCAGATACTTCATTTCATTGGGAGTGCCTGTCAAACCGTGGACAAGGATCACTGCGCTGCCGTTATCACCTTTTAAAAATATCCCGCCGCCACCTGAAGATCTGCCCTTAGGTTTATGCTTTTTAAATTCGTTTATATTAAATGAAAATTTAACGGACATTTTATTTACCCAGGGTAAGATACCGGCAGATACACCGTAAAGATAGAGCCCTTCCCCAGCTGACTCTCGACCTCTATCCTGCCTTTGTGTGAATCAGCGATGGATTTGGCTATGCTTAAGCCCAGGCCGAAGCTCTGTTTATTGGTGCGTGATTTATTTATCTGATAAAACCTGTCAAATATATAAAGGATCTCTTCGTCCGGCATACCCATACCAGTATCGCTTACCGTTATCTTGGCAAATTCGCCGTCGTTATGGGCAGATACGATAACCTTTCCTTTCCGGTATGTATATTTAATGGCATTATCTATTAAACTCTCAAACATTTTAACAAGCTGCTCTTCATCACCGTCGATCACTACAGTATCCTGCAAAAACGATGAAAGGGCTATGTCCTTCTGGCTTGCGGATGTTTTTGCATTCTTCACCACACCATCTAAAAGTTTCGTAAGGCTTATTTTCTTTATCTCCAGAGGCATCTGGCTGTTATCAAATTTTGCAAGGACCAGGAGATCCTCAATAATAAGAGAAAATCTGTCCAGCTCTTCCTGGCATTTTTTTAAAACAACCTGGCACTCTTCTTTTGGACGCTCTCCATTCATCACATCTGCAAGTTCGCTTTTAAGCATAACTAGCGGCGCTTTCAGTTCGTAAGAGATGTCCTGTATAAAATTCTGCTGCGAGGAGAATGACCTGTCAAGACGGTCTATCATGTCGTTAAATGTATCGGCCAGCCTTTTAACTTCATCCTTAGTATCCGGTATATGTATCTTCAGCTTAAGGTTTTCCGCTGTGATCTGCCGCAGAGTATTTATCATACTGTTAACTGGACGCAGGGTCAGGCCCACCAGAAGGACACCTGGTATGCCAGCCAATAAAACTGTCAGAGGCAGAAGTATCAGAAGCATAAATAATAGGTTATGCATAGCGAGCGACACCAGATCGATGGGTGCGGCGACCTGAATAATATAAGCTACTTTCCCATCTTCAATATCCGGTTTGGTATAAACACGGAATCTATTCTTGCGGCCATCCTCACTCACACTGCTGAGAGTATCAAAACTATCTTCACCGTGCAGAATGTCCTCAAAATCCGATTTATCCATAGGAGCGATAAAGGGCGTCTTCTTGGTCGCGACAAGTCGCTCGCCTTTTGTGTCCAGTATCTGCACAAAAACCTTCATAAGTTCAGGGTCTTTGCGTTTTTCCTCCACCCAATCGCGCGCTATTTCATTAAAAGGGACTATTGATGATCCGCCGTTCTTCGCATGACAGTAAATGTGCACCGCGTCAGCTACACCTTCCGCCCTTGAACTGAGAAGATCGTCAAGATGGTTTATGAGTATCTTGTCAAAACCTCCGTAAAGGATCGTGGAAAATATAAGCAACGTGGCTGTGAGCAAAAGCATATACCACAATAATATTTTGAATCGGATCGACCTGAAAAACATATTACTCCTTTAAATTTCTAACTCATTGTTATAAGGATAATGCCGGCGACAACCATAAGAGTTCCCGTAAGCTTCATCTTGTCAATCTTCTCCCCCAGAAAAATGTGGGCGCTGAATAAAACAAATATATATTGAATGCTTCCTATAGGGAAGACAAAACTTAAATCGGCCTGGGCCAGAGCAATAAGCCATGTCGCTACACACAAGACCTGGAAACCAAACCCTATCCATATCAGCCTGTCAGCTAAAAGTTTTTTAAGATAAACGATATGCCCGGAAACTCCGCGGATATTTGTAACATCTACGGTATTTGCGCTTTTCTTAAATAAGATATGGGCGACGACATTCAATGCTTCCGATAATACTATAAGTAAAATAACTTTGACTACGGTAGTCATTTTAAAATTGGATCCTTTTTACTTTGTGCTGTGAAATGTATACCGAGAATTACCAGAGCTATGCCAAGCCATCGTATCGGACTGACATGTTCATGTAAAAACATTATCGCCATGATCGGGATAAAAACGTAGGCAGCTGAACCAACAGGCATCGCAATGCTTAAATCTATACGGTAAATTATAACCAGCCATAGAATGAAGCTGATTACGTATATGAGTATGCCGGCCCATACAAACCATGAGGAGAGGCTTTGCAGACCAAATTCAAAAACATTATGAAATGTTATAGAGGTTATACCGGTATCGGCAAGGCCTTTTTTCATAGCCAGCTGGGCTAAGCTGTCCAGCAGGTCATTTAAAATAATGAGTGCGAATACCTTAAGGGTCAGATGGCCTTTTTTCATGCAGGAACCTTTATTAATTTTTCTTTTTTTATTTTTTTAAGCTCAGGATCGAAATTTTCGAATTTGAGAAAATTACACATGAGTTTAAATGCAGGGCTTACTACGGGATTGCAGTATTTGGCGTAAATATGTAATGGGGTGAAATAAAACCCGAGCCTCTTTTTGGGTTCATATCCGGAGATGCCCATCTCATACCTTTTCATTCCGTTCTCAATGGCCCAGTTCATGGCATCTCTATGTTTTATAAAGAACAGATGATATTTATGCGCAACGGCATAATCGAGACCCAGATAATAATCTATCATAGTCCCGTCGGCAATGAGAGCAAACAGAAAAGCCACCAGCTTGCCGTCTATCCGCCATAAGAAAAATTTAACCTGATTAGGCATGTTCTTGGTTATGTTTTTAAAAAAATCCATCGGGACGATCTCGAAACCCATTTCATGCTTATCGAGCATCTGCAGATAAAGAGAATAAACTTCTTTCAGGACATCGCCTTTAAGTTCGTCGACGACCTCCATATCTATTTTTACTTCACCGGCAACCTTTTTAAACTTTCTGCGCATATCATATCTCGACGCTCCGCTCAACTTGGTCTTCAGATAATCATCAAAATCGCTGAACCCCAGATCCATCTCCGCATATGGGAGACTATCCATCCTGACAAAACCTTTTTTAAGCAGGGGGGCGAGAGTATCATTATAATTATGGCCGAAATCTTTAAATGCTATTATAGGAGCCTTTTCGTGTCTTGCTATCTGTTCCATTCTATGAAATATGGCCTGGACTATCCGTTTATCGCCTCCGGCTATACCAATAAATCCCTTACCCATCGGCATGCCGCAGATAAGAGCTTTTACACTGAACATGTTTGGATTGATTTTTTTGATCCGGTTTACGATACGTTTTGCAGGGCCATTCATACTCGTATCGAGAGAATACCTCATGCAGAAACATGGTGCAGCACCCACGGCAGTTTTACCATTATAAACAATGATGTAATAAAACGAAAATTGTTCAAATTTCGACTGATCGAGAGATTTAAAAAAATCGTAACCTTCCAGGACGTCCGGGAAAATACTATTCCAGTCTTTCGATGGTATATCTTCTATTTTTCTTACAAATCTAGTTCTGAGTTTCATTATTTGTTATTATACACGCCAGGTCCGCGCTGTAAACTCCTCTTTAAGGATATCTATAACTTCAGCATCCGCCGTCTGATCAAATTTCACATAAAATTGGCCTACCGCCCCGAAAAAATCCGGCAGCTTCAAAACCACCACTTCATCGCAATATCCGGATATTCTCTCTACGGCCTCTGCCGACGCTACCGGGACTGCCGCGATCAAACGCCTGGCCCCTTCCTGACGCACCGCCCATAATGAAGCCTGCATCGTAGCGCCTGTAGCCAAACCATCGTCGGTTACTATCACTGTCTTTGCCTGCAGCTCCAATTTAGGCAACATCTTTCTGAATATAGCCGCACGCCGTTCCATTTCGGACTTCTGACGCTCAGACTCTTTCTTAATATATTCCTTGTCCGCGCCATGACTTGAAGCCATCACGGCATCTAAAAAAATCTTGCCTGTTTCGCTTATAGCGCCTACCGCAAGTTCAGGATTATTAGGAGCGGCTAATTTCCTGGAAAGAACTATATCGAGTGGAACATTTAAAATATTTGAAACTTCTTTTGCAACTACCGCACCGCCTCGCGGGATACCCAGCGTCAGGTCTGCGGCGATATGCAGATCTTTCAACGCCTGCCCAAGGCACTTTCCCGCATCTTTCCGATCTCTGAAAGCTTCGTCACTGCGCGAAAGCACATGTATTCTATTCACGTTCTCCCCTGGGTTTTTACAGGCTATTCTTTATTTATACCCCTCATCCAATCTGCTGTGGCATTCCAGAATCCCTGCTTATTGCCCGGCCTGGTAAACGGCCTGTCAAGCGTGGAAAGATAGTTCGAAATAGCATTGAAGATCGTCTTCTTTGCCGGCTTTACGGCTGTTGCTTTAGTTTCTTCTGCAAAACTTAAACCAGAGCTCATAAATAATACCGTTAATACAAAGATCCCGATTATTTTTTTCATATTTAAGGCCTTTCGTTTTATCTATTATTTATAGCATAAAATATCATTCTTGACAATCTATCGCTTTTTAATTATCGTATTATATTATGCATGCACTGACACCTATAATAGTAAGTTTACTGGTATTCTCGATAGCATACCGATTCTATTCGAAATTTATAATCGCAAAGATCCTGGTGCTCGACGATAAACGGGCCACTCCCGCGCATACATTTAAAGACGGGCATGATTATCATCCGACAAATAAATATGTATTATTCGGCCATCATTTCGCCGCAATATCAGGAGCAGGCCCTCTGGTAGGCCCCGTCCTTGCAGCACAGTTTGGATTTCTTCCCGGATTTCTGTGGATATTAATAGGTGTCGTGCTGGGTGGTGCGGTGCACGATATGGTAATACTATTTGCATCTGTCAGAACTAAGGGGCTCTCCTTGACAAGGCTTGCGCGAAAAAATGTCAGCAAGGTCGCGGGCGTAGTTACGGGATTTGCCGTGCTCTTCATCATTATAACAGCGCTCGCCGGGCTGGCACTCGTAGTAGTCAACGCGCTCAGCGAAAGCGCCTGGGCCACTTTTACTATTGTCATAACCATACCGGCTGCGCTCATCGTAGCGCTGTATATGTATAAATTGCGCCCGGGCAAAATAATCGAGGCTTCTCTTATAGGCGTAGCAATAGTAGTCGCGGGCGTAGTTTTCGGCGAGCCGATATCAAAAACGGCTTTCGGCAGTTTTTTTATACTTTCTAAACCAACTTTGTCGATAGCGCTGCCCATCTATGGCCTCATAGCCTCAGTTCTTCCAGTGTGGCTCTTACTATGCCCCAGGGATTATCTGAGTTCATATATGAAACTCGGCACTATAGCGCTGCTTGCCATAGGAATATTTATAGTAAATCCGCGGATCAACATGCCTATGGTCACCAGCTACATACATGGCGGCGGCCCGATAATACCAGGTAAAGTCTGGCCATTCGTCTGCATCACAGTAGCCTGCGGTGCAATCAGCGGATTCCACGCGCTCATAGCCAGCGGCACTACGCCGAAGATGATAAACAAAGAGTCCGACATACGCCTTATAGGATTTGGCGCAATGCTTACAGAATCTTTCGTATCTATAATGGCGCTCATAGCCGCGACCGTCCTGTTGCCGGGAGATTACTTTGCTATTAATATTCCTGTCGAACTTTTCCAGAAAATGGGATTTCATACGACCCAGCTTGCCGGAATAGAACAGATGACCGGAGAGGCGCTTTCAGGACGAGCTGGCGGAGCCGTATCGCTCGCCGCGGGCATGTCGCTTATCCTATCATCGATCCCCGGCATGAAACACCTTGTAGGCTACTGGTATCATTTCGCGATAATGTTCGAGGCGCTCTTCATTCTCACGACAGTAGATACCGGCACAAGGGTCGCCCGCTATATATTCCAGGAATTGCTCGCCAATGTAAACCCGCGAATAGTACGAAACAAGACCCTGCCTATGATTATAACCACTGGGGGCATAATAACTCTCTTCTGGGGCTATCTTGTCTACAATGGCGACATATCTACCATATGGCCGATGTTCGGCGTAGCAAATCAGCTCTTAGCAACTATCGCTTTTTTCATCGGCACAGCATTTATTTTAAAACACACTAAAAGATGGTATTACGGGCTCGTAACATTCCTGCCCGGCCTGTTTATGTTTGTGACTACGGTCGCAGCCGGAATCATGAATATAGCCGACAATTATCTGCCTAAACATACCTTCCAGGGAAACCTCAATGCAGCGCTTTCAGCTGTAATGATAATACTGGTAATAATTATATCTTTTGAATCGATCAAAAAAATACGTCATATGATAATTAAGGATAAATTGCTATGAAGATACATTTCCTGGGCACGAACGGCTGGTATGACACTGACACCGGAAATACTACCTGTGTTTTTATAGAGACTGACAAAAATTATATTATATTAGACGCGGGATTTGGATTTTACAAAGCAAAGAACCTTATTAAAAAAAATAAGCCCGTCCATCTATTTATAAGCCATCTGCACCTTGACCATATCATAGGCCTGCATACATTGCCTCTATTTAAAGTTCCCGGCGGGATCGACATTTATATACCGAAAGGGATGAGGAAATTCCTTCAGATATTTTTAAACAAACCTTATACCTCCGACCATAAAAACCTGGCGACAAAGATAAAGCTTTATGAGCTCGATACGAAAAAACCGTATAATATTAAATTGAAATTCGGCAGACTGCTCCATTCCCCGATATGTTACGGATTCAGATTTGTATTAGAGGGTAAAACGGTCGCTTACTGCACCGACACGGGGAAATGTGATGAGCTCTACAAGCTCGCAAAGGATTGCGACCTATTAATAACCGAATGTTCATTCAGGCCCGGAGAAGACGCTTCAAAGGCTGCTCACTTAAATCCTCAGGTAGCGGCAAAAATAGCGGGAGACTCCGGGGTAAAAAAGCTTGCACTCATACACTTTGATGCAGGACGCTACAACACCATAAAGCTCCGCAAGATCGCTGAAAAAAGTGCCCGAAATATTTTTCCGGGCACTTTTGCAGCTACCGATAATCAGATAATTAAATTATAGTCTTATCTGTATCTCTTTTTACTCGATGAAAATTTCCAGGAAGGTGTTCCACGGCTCGGTCTGTGACCGCCGCCACCATGACGGTTTCCGCCTCCGCCGCCGTAATGGCGTGAGGGGGCCGACGAACCCTGGATAAATTTTTCTTTCGGAAATTCAGGATGCTCCGATATTGGCAATTGGGTCTTTATAAGCTTTTCAATACTACGGACATCCCCGCCCTGTTCAGGCGTGGCAAAAGATATCGCGCGGCCTTCATGGCCTGCCCGGGCAGTCCTGCCGATGCGATGGACGTAATTTTCAGCATCTTCCGGCAAGTCGTAATTTATTACAAGCTCTATTTCATTTACATCTATACCTCTCGCCGCGATATCAGTCGCAACAAGTATCCTGTATTTACCTACCTTGAAACCTTCCAAGGCTTCGCGGCGCTGATTTAACGAACGATCAGAATGTATTTCCGCCACTGTATGTCCCATGCTCTTTATAAACCTTGTGATCTTCGTAGCGCCTATCTTCGTCCTGGAGAACAAAAGGACTGAGCCGTTGTATTGATACAGCAATTTCGCAAGAAGATCTTTTTTTGCCTCTTTCCGGACGATAAACACTTCCTGCACAACGCGTTCGGCAGTAGTGCCGGATGGCGCTACTTCAACGCTTACGGGAAGCTTCATATAAGAAGTCGCTATCCTTACGATCGCCTGAGGTATGGTCGCGGAGAAGAGCATGGTCTGTCTGTCTTTAGGGATATATCTCAGTATCCTCTCTATCTGCGGCAAAAATCCCATATCCAGCATCCTATCCGCCTCATCCAGCACAAGAATACTGACGTCTGCCAGCATTATCGTGCGCTGAGTCATGTGATCGACGAGCCTGCCAGGTGTCGCTATAATAACGCGGGGATTTCTGCGAAGCGCCTGCAGCTGATTCTGCATAGATGCTCCGCCTATGAGAACCGCGGTCTTTAAGCCAAACATCGGCGCTATCTTCTGAAATGTCTCGTCCACCTGAAGCGCAAGTTCTCTGGTAGGTACCAGGACAAGGCAGCGCCCTTTTGTCTGAGAAAGGCGCTGAATCACGGGAATAGTAAACGCAAGAGTCTTGCCCGTCCCCGTCTGAGCTACTCCTATAATATCCTTACCTTCTATTCCAACCGGAATTGCCTTATGCTGGATCGGCGTAGGCGTTGTAAAACGCATGCGATCTAGCACTTCCAGTATCTTTGGCGCTATGCTCAATCCGTAAAATGAATTGGTTTGCTGGCCTGTCATATCTATCTCTCTCTTCCTGAAGCTTTTTTAAGCTCCGTTAAAAAATCCTGTTTGGCGCTGCCGCCCATTTCTTCGGCCCTATGCACATCAGACCAGGCACTGTCAAAATCGAGTTTCATCATAGAAACTCTTGCCCGCGCAAGATATGCGCCGCTATTTTGCGGATCAAGCACTATAGCTTTATCGCAATCGGCAAACGCTCTTTCAAATGCTGCCTTATCAATAAAAGGAGTTCCCCGCTCCGCCTGTTCTATCCTGCTTTTATACGCATAAGCAAGAGCGCGATTAATGTAAGCTTCTACATATTTGCCGTTTAGTTCTATTGCCTTACTATAATCGGCTATCGCCTGGTCCATCTTATCTTCATTGGCAAATGTGACCGCGCGTATAAAATAAGCCTTTGCGATCTTCGGATCGATCTCTATTGCCTTGTTTATATCCGAAATGGCTTTATCAGTATTCCCAGCCACTGCATTGATAAATCCCCGTCCTATATAAGCCTGGACGTATTTAGGGTCCATCTCGATAACTTTACTGTAATCCGCGGCGGCCTTATCCATCTCATGCTTTACTGAATACGCAAGAGCCCTGACATAATACGCCTCGAGATATTTTGGATTAAGATTTATCGCCCTATTGTAATCAAAAACCGCCTGTTCTACATTACCATCCGCGGCGTAAGACAAGCCGCGATAAAAATATGCATCTGCGGATCGGGAGTTTGCCTTTATAGCCTTGCTGAGCTCCGAGATCGCCTGGGAAAAATTATGATTCCTGTAATATGATATGCCCTGCTTAAGATACCCTCCGGGCGGTGTGTTTCCGGATACGGAAGAGCCTTTCGACAAACCTTCCGCTTCTATAAGATACTGGAGCGGCTGGGCGGCATCATCGCCTGCGCCAGTCTGCGTTATAATGCAGGATATGATTAATAAGAAAATTGTTCCGGAGAAAATTTTCTTACGCATATTCAGCGCGTCTTCTTGATTTTAATTGTTTCTTTACCTTCTATAACATTTTTTATTTCGGCGAGGAGCTCTGCAGGATCGAAGGGCTTACTTATCAGATATTCAGCCCCATTATTCAAACCTTCAGTTTTCACATCTCTGCTTATGAGCGCCGTAACCATTATGATCGGGATATTTTTAGTAGCCCGGTTCTTTTTCATCCTTTTAACAACTTCCAGCCCGCTCATTCCGGGTAAAAGTATATCCAGAAGTATAAGGTCCGGATTAACCTTCTCCGCTTTCTTAAGCCCTTCTTCGCCCGAGGAAGCTGTTGTGATTTTATAACCGTTCTTTTCCAGACGGAACTTTAAGATCTCCAGCATGTCCGGTTCATCATCTATAATAAGGATTTTCTTAGCCATTTTCATCCCCCTTTGTGGAAAATGAAACGTATGCCCGCATATGCCAACGCCGATATTATGGCTGAGCAGGGTATGGTCAATATCCAAGCCCATACAATAGTGCCGGCAACACCCCATTTCACGGCGCTCATACGGCGAAGAGAGCCCACACCCATGATCGCGCCTGTAATTGTATGAGTTGTGCTTACCGGTATACCAAATGCTGATGATACAAATAGTGTAACAGCAGCGCCGAATTCGGCGCAGAATCCGTCAACAGGCTTAAGTTTTGCAACCTTCTGCCCCATAGTCTTTACTATACGCCAGCCGCCAAACATCGTACCGAGCGCTATCGCGGTATGACACATTATAACAACCCAAAAAGGTATATGAAATGTGCTTCCCAGCAACCCGGCACTGAAAAGAAGGCTCGCTATAATTCCCATGGTTTTTTGCGCGTCATTACCGCCATGCCCTAAGCTATAAAGCGCCGCACTTGCCAGCTGCCCTTTACGAAAAATATGGTCAACCTGCAAAGGTGCGCTTTTACGAAATAACCAATAAACAGCTATACCTAAAACCAATCCTAGGATAAGCCCCATAACCGGAGATATAAATATAAATGCAATGGTTTTAAGTATACCTTTCCACACAAGAGACGTGGGCCCTGCCTTTACCATAGCGGCGCCTATCATACCTCCTATAAGCGCGTGAGAAGAGCTTGTCGGCAGGCCTAGATACCAGGTAATAACATTCCACACACAAGCACCTGTTAAAGCGCCAAATATCGTTTGTTGATCAACAGTCGCTATATCGACTATGCCCTTGCCTATGGTGTTTGCGACGTGAAGTCCAAAAAAAAGAAAAGCTATGAAATTAAAAAAAGCGGCCCAGACGATAGCGTGTTTTGGAGATAGGACTCGCGTGGAAACTACTGTGGCTATGGAGTTGGCCGAATCGTGGAATCCATTCAGAAAATCGAATGATAGCGCCAACATTATCAGGAGGAGTATAGCTAGTGTCATCTATCAAGCCTGTTTTACGAGGATGGACTGCACCACATGAGCAACATCTTCGCAGATATCAAGAACCGTCTCCGAATCCTGATATATCTCTTTTAACTTTATGACTTTTACCGGATCTTTTTCTGTTTCAAAAAGTTCAGCTAGAATATTATCTCTCATTGTATCGCCTAGATTTTCGAGGCGGTTTATTTCAACGCAGGCGTCGGCAACATCCCTGGACTTCTTCTGGTCCCTCAGTCCGCTCACTGCGCGCAATACAGCTCTTGCAGATTCATTTATAACTACAGCGAATTCTGTAAGATTCTTATTTGCACCGTCGACCTTATACACCTTCATCCTGTTTACAATGGTATAAAGCATGTCTGTTATATCGTCAAGCTCTTTGGCCAAAGCATGAATATCTTCTCTGTCAAAAGGCGTAATGAATGTCTTGTTCAGATTGTCAAGTATAGTGTGCGCGACATCGTCCCCCTGATGCTCTATATTATGCATTTTTAGCAGCGACTGTTCATCCAGTGTAGCTTTAGACACAAGCTCTTTAAAGCATTCGGCTGCGTCAACGGCATATTTTGCCTGCTGTTCAAATAGGTCGAAAAAGTTGAACTCTTTGGGAAGGAATCTAAATAACATTATTGGGGCTCCTTTATAATTTATTATTGTGTATTTATTATAAGGAGTAACGGCTTAGGTGTCAAGGTATTACTGGAGAAATGGACGCAGGATGCCTATTTCAGCTTCTCAGGATGGTGTCTTACCACCTCAGCCTGGACCATATATATGACATCTTCGGCAATATTTGTGGCATGGTCGCAGATACGCTCAAGGAACCGTGCAATCAGAAGAAGCTGAACTGCCCGGAATGAAGACTGCGGATCTTTCATCATGTAATCATTTATCAATTCTCCCGATATCGCATTTCTCAGCCGGTCAGCATCACCGTCGGATAATATCACCTTTTTTGCCAGATCGACATCGCCTTTCACAAAAGCGTCTACCGACAGCCTCACCATGCTCTGGGCAACCGTCGTTAACTTCGGAATGTCTACTAATGGTTTTAATATAGGCTTATCGCTAAGCTCAAGTACACGCTGCGCTATATCAACAGCAATATCGGCAATGCGCTCAAGCTCAGCATTCAGCTTCATTCCTGTTGTGATAAAACGAAGGTCTTTAGCCATAGGCTGGTGACGGGCTATCAGATCGATACATTTTTCGTCAATCTCCAGCTCCAGTCTATCTATATTAACATCGCTTAAAATAACGCTATTTGCCAGATCTTTATCACGGCTCTTCAGCGCCTCGATAGATTTATATATAGCCTCTTCAGCGTAACACCCCATTTTTAATATATCCCGGTTTAGATCCTTTAATTCCTGATCAAAATGTCTCTTCATGATTTTTATTCTCCGTTTTATTTGCTATTCAGGTCAAAAAATATCTGCCGCGGCAGTTCTTCTCTTATCCTTAAAACCGCTCCCTGCGGTTTCATTTTTTCATCGAACGGCATGATGCGAAAAGTCAGCCGCTCATCCCTGTCTACAGTTCCGGTAAAACTATATTTAAACGGGGTGTCTCCTATATACTTATCATTCAATATTATATGCGCGCGCCCGGGAGCAGAAGTAATATCTATCTCATACTGATTATATTCATAAGACTTACCGTCATACCAGTAACTATTCGGCCGGACTGAATTTAACCGGAAAGACCCCAGCTTGTTCAATGTATCGTTTTCCCGTATCTCTTTTATAGTTTCACAGGATGACAACAAAACACAACAAAGTACTAAGAGAAGCGCTCTTCTCATCCAAATCTCCCTGTTATATAATCCTCGGTGATCTTTTTACTTGGCTTGGTAAACATTATACTAGTGATATTATACTCAAGAAGCTCACCCATCATAAAGAAAGCTGTAAAATCGGATATTCTGGCTGCCTGCTGCATATTGTGCGTTACTATGATTATAGTATATTTCTTCTTGAGTTCCTGTATAAGCTCTTCTATCTTTAATGTCGCGGTGGGATCTAGCGCTGATGCAGGCTCGTCCATCAGTATGATCTCCGGCTCTACTGCCAGCGCCCTGGCAATACATAGTCTCTGCTGCTGGCCTCCGGACAGATCAAAAGCATTCTTATTAAGCCTGTCCTTAACCTCATCCCATATAGCAGCATCCCGCAGGCTCTTCACTACCCGCTCCTCGATATAATTTTTATCTTTTATGCCATTTATCCTGAGGCCATAGGCTACGTTATCAAAGATACTTTTAGGAAAAGGGTTGGATTTCTGGAATACCATGCCCACTTTTCGCCTGATGGCAACAACATCCACATCTCTATCATAAATGTTATTACCGTCGACCAGGATATCCCCTTCTGCCCTGGCGGAAAGAATCGTGTCATTCATACGATTTATACTACGCAGGAATGTTGACTTGCCGCAGCCCGATGGGCCGATAATGCCCGTAACCTTATTCTCAGAAATATCAACGGCCACATTTTTCAGCACATGTGCTTTGCCATAATAGAAATTGAAATTCTTTACTTTGATCTTAATATTTTCCATTAAATTACTCCGTCCTAATTTTTCTTAAATGGTAACGCAAAACGACCGCGAACAAATTTATACCGAACACAAGCACTATCAATACCAGCGCTGTGCCATACGCGATCGGCCTGACTTTCGATATCGCGTGATGCTGAGTCGACATAATATACAGGTGATACGGCAGTGCCATGAACTGGTCTGACAACGACTTTGGCAGAAACGGCAGATAAAATGCGGCACCTGTAAAAAGGATAGGTGCCGTTTCGCCAGCCGCACGGGACAACCCTAATATAGTTCCGGTAAGCATGCCAGGCACCGCATAAGGCAGAACATTTGTCCTTATCGACTGCCACTTAGTAGCTCCTAGGGCAAGCGCACCTTCCCTGTATGAATTCGGTACATTTTTAAGCGCCTCTTCGCTGGCCGTAATTGTCCACGGCAGAGTCATCAATCCGAGCGTCAGACCTGCCGAGAGTATACATGTCCCCAAGTTCATCATCTGGACAAATAGTATCACACCAAACAATCCATATACTATGGACGGAACGCCGGACAAATTACGGATAGCCATCCGGACGATCCGGGTAATTTTACCGCCTCTGGCATACTCATTTAAATAAATAGCGCAGCCCATGCCCATAGGAATTGCCAGGATCGCGGTAATTACGGTCACCAGAAAAGTGCCTACTATGGCCGGCAATATTCCTCCCTCGGTCATACCGTTTTTCGGCATTGTAGTAAGAAATTTCCAGCTTATGACACCGGCACCCTTTGTAATAAGATCGTAAAGGATAACTACCAGCACAAAAATGACAATGCCGGCACATAACTTCAGGATATTGAAACCTATTATCTCTGTAAGCTTTTTTGCTTTCATTTCATAACCCGCCCATATTTATGCAGAGCAATGTCTGATATCATATTCACAATAAAAGTTATGATGAAAAGAACCAGCCCTATCCCGAAAAGTGCGTAATAATGCGTCGTATTATACGGCACCTCGCCGAGTTCGATAGCTATAGTAGCTGTCATCGTCTGCACTGACTGCAGAAAACTCTTAGGCATGGCTATTGCGCAGCCTGTAGCCATTAAAACGGTCATGGTCTCGCCTATAGCCCTGCCCATGCCAAGCATAGTCGCAGCTATGATCCCTGATAGCGCCGCGGGTATCTTCACCCTGACGATCGTCTGCCATTTTGAAGCCCCCAGGGCCAAAGACGCTTCTTCGAAAGATTTGGGCACACTCTTTAAAGCATCTTCTGAAAGACTTATAATAGTAGGAAGCGCCATAACCGCTAAAAGGATAGAGCCATTAAGCGCGTTGAGGCCATTCGGCAGCCGAAATATCCTGGCCAGAATAGGGCCAACCATAACTATACCTAAAAACCCTATAACCACCGAAGGTATCCCGGCTAATATTTCTATTATAGGTTTCGCTATTTCTCTTGTGCGCGGACCTGCCACATCAGACAAATATGCCGCAGCTCCTACGCCTATAGGTATAGCGATAGCAAGTGCGCCTATAGATACCATGAGGGTACTGACAAGCATCGACAATATTCCATATGAAGGCGCGGTAAAAGTTGCAGTTGGATTCCACGCTGCACTGAATAGAAATTCGCCGATATTTATCTCCTTAAAAGCTGGGAGAGAATTCATGACCAGCAATACAAATATACCGATAAGGACAAATATTACCGATAGACCATTTAAAAAGAACAGGCCATGAATAATTTTCTCTTTAAAATTATTATGTTTCGTCATAGCCTATCCTTTCCCATGTATATTTACTATCTGTCATTTCTTATCCGGCTCCGAGGTTATCTTCCAGATCTTTAGGCCTCATAGGACTTTCTCCGACGCGGCCGGATCTACCCAGCGTCTGATCATTATATGTCTGGTATTCATCCGGTATCGCAAAAAATCCTTCCTCCTCGATTATTTTCTGGCCCTCATCACTTAACTCAAACTCGAGAAAATTTTTAACCAAACCCTTTGGCATACCGTTAATATACTGATTTAAAGGCCTCGTTATCGGGTAATATCCGCTTTTAACATCCATAAGATTTAACGGATCGTAATAAGCGGCACCTATCTTCGATGCTACTTTAAGGGCTTTTATGCCGGCAGATTCTTTGGCATAACCTACACCTACATAACCTATGCCTGAAGCATCCTGCTTTATAGCCTCAACTATCTGCGCGTTTCCGTTCATACTCTTTAAACTGGTGGAATACTCTCCGAACATTACATTTTCTTTCATAAAATCATACGTGCCGGAATTAGACTGTCTTCCGTAAAGAGTGATAGGCAAGTCACTCCCTCCGACATCGCTCCAGTTTTTTATCTCTCCCTTATATATCTTTCCTATCTGTTCAACCGTAAGTTTACTGACCGGATTTTGAGCGCTTACTATAACGCTTAGAGCATCTATAGCTACCACGACTCTTTTCGGATCCACTCCTTTATTATTCGCTTGTTCAACTTCGCTCGATTTAATCTGCCGGGACGCATTAGCAATATCGCAGGTTCTGTTTATAAGAGCCGCCACACCAGTTCCGGATCCGCCGCCTGTAACCGCAACGCTCGTGCCTGGTTTTTTAGCCATATATACTTCGGCCAACTTCTGCACCACGTTAATAAGAGTGTCAGAACCCTTTACCTGCACCATACCATTTGCCCCGAAGCAAACGGCAGGGATGAAGAACAAAAATGCTGCTCCTATAAAGACTATTCTTAATCTATTCATCACTATTCCCCCTTTTTAAAATTTTCTTTACCGTTTAGAATTTCGTAATTACATCTAGCTGCAATTCATTCCATGGATCCTGCTTATCCCATGATTTGATTGGCTCCATCCAATAATACTCAATATTCAGACTTGTATTTTTAAGCAGTTGGTACTCAAACGCCATGTTAATACCTTTGCCGTTTGTGCCGCCTTCGGCAGGCAAACCATTTGTATTTGCGCTGGTCGTCGCGGAAGTATAGGTACCAAAACCATAGAAATCTGAATCAGGAGTAAAGTCTGTAACGGCATCACGCTCGATATAGCGCCATTCTGCCCTTGCTTTCCAGTCTCCGGGTGCTTTAATCTTCTTTTTACCGACGTAGGCTCCCAGTAAAAGCCCGTTATTCTGATCTGAACAACCCATATTATGCACGAAATCAGTATAGAATCCATGCGGAAGGGCAATGTCAAATATCTTTGCATTGTCCACATTCAGTAAAACATCGACTAGGTAATAATTAAATCTATACGTACCGGCCGGATTATCCTGCCCGGCGCCATTCCACCAGCGCGAGTTTGTCCCGGATGACCCTGTAGGCGACTTGTCTTTTAGATGCGTAAAATCCCATGTGGATACAGCCAGGTTAACTATTGTGTCAAGCGGGCCGAACGCTGCAGTTTTGCTTCCGAGCTGGTATCCAAACAATAGAGGATCGGCGCTTAAGTTGGCACCTTCTGTCAACCAATGAAATCCTATATTAGAGTATATATTCATGTCGGGCAGCACACCGGTTTTTATGTCAGGGGATACATACTGAAAAGCTATACCGTTAAGGTTAATATCTGAGTCCCATATCAGCTCAGAGGTTTCATATGGGATAGCAAACCTTCCCAGCCAAAGCCTGGCATCGCTAAAATATTGTCCATAATCCCTTATCATCTCACTGGGAGCTTCAGCTCTTATATAGTACTGATCAAACATCGTGTAATCTTTCGTAAAATAATCATCAAGCGTATCGTTCGTTGACCGCGCGCTCGTCCCGCCGCCCGCAAATCTGACTCCGGCATATGTGAAATCATTGACCTTGCCTTCCATATAAAATCTGCCGCGGACTCTTTCTCTTATACGCTGATGCTTTATAGTAGAAGCGCTGTCTGAGGTTGTAGGCTTCCCCCAATCTGTCTGAGTCCTAAACCTTACATCGCCTCCCCACTTTATACGCTGCGTCCAGTCCGGAACAGACAAAGATTTTGCCTGCGCCAGATCTTTAGACACCTGAAGTTTTGTTTCATCCAGTATTATCTGCGCTTCTGCAGGCGATAATACATTCTTTTCGACCAGCTTATTTACCAAGACATCCACTTCGCTCGCCTGAACCGGCGGCCTGCTAATCAGTGTAAACGAAACTACTAAACACGATATTAGTAGTAGTTTTTTCATTTTCCATATTCTCCTATTTATCTTTTTTTGCGTCATTAATCATTTATACATCTATGCCTTATTTATGGGCTCAAAATCGAACTTTCTTATCTTCCGTAGGTTTTTCTCAACATCGTACATCTCTTTTGCATAGTACAGACTATGCTCTTTCCAATGTCTGTCTTCTTCTATCTGCGCCAAAATCTGTTTCAGATGATCCGACTGAGCCCTAACGCTCCCTATTATAATTTCATCACCAAACACTTCTCATCACCTCCTCCCCTCTAAATTGGGAAGCTTTTAAAGTTACATGAAAAGTATAGATGATTGAGATTAAATCCGCTTCAAGGCAATGTAAAATGCAGGTTAAGTTTTATTTGGGAATTTTGAGAAACTACGAGGGGTTAGAACGATATTTTGATCTTGGTGCCGAGCACATTGGCATCGGTCCATTTATAGTCTTTTACCTTATTGCTCTTTAACATATAATAAATGTCTGCCTTCACATATTTTGCCAGCTCAAATTCCGTTCCGGCGGAAAACCTGTTTTCATTGTAGCCGGTGGAGTTGGAAGAGACAAATATTTCGTTTGAAGCGAAGGGAGATATTTTTATGCTTTTAAATCCTATGGGATACTTCATGGTAAATTTATTGCGATACCTTATCGAATCGTCTTTATACCTGTAATGGCGGTACTCTATACGATTTCGGTCTTCGAGCTTTAGCTTCCCTATCTCATGTTTCAGTGTAGCGTTAACGTTCGGCATATCCTCTTCCATCCATTTACGCTTAACCCTGTCTAGCACAAGGCGGTAGCAAAAAGCGAGATCTAGCACTTTAGCGAAACCGAATACAACGCCAAATTCATAGTGCTGATAGAAAAATTCACTCGCGTTCTCACCGAAACGGAATTCCTGCTCCATCGCCAACTTCACGCCCTTATAAAGCTTAACCTCTTCTGTATCCGTGTTCCATATCTGGAAATCACCTTTTTCATAGGCATAAACTTTAAAGGGGGCGCTAATTAAAGTAAGCATTGTCATTACTACAAATATTTTTCTTATCATTGCTTCCTCTATAACGGCAGGGTAAACCAGAATTTCGAGCCTACACCTTCAGCGCTTTCTACACCGACGGATCCACCATGGAGTTCAACTATATGCTTCACTATAGAAAGGCCAAGGCCTGTTCCGCCAAGCTCGCGGGAGCGCGCCTTATCGACCCTATAAAACCGTTCAAATATACGCAAAAGATCTTTCGCAGGTATGCCGAAGCCGGAATCCTCAAAGGTAATTTTTATTTTATTGTCCATCCTATCGGCGTAGATCCTGATAAAACCTTTGTCTTTATTAAATTTTATCGCATTATCGATCAGATTGGTCAATACCTGCTCCACCCTGTTCCTGTCAGCCTTAAGCAGGCTATGGAGACGGACCTCGTTCTTGACCTCTATATTTTTCTTCTTTAGTTGCGCTTTAAAACCGAGAACAACTTTAGTAAGCTCGGCCTCCAGGTCTATTTCCTCTTTATTAAGAACTATCTCTTTTGATTCCAGACTGGAAAGGACCAGCAGGTCATTAACCAATGTGTCAAGCCGCTCAGTGTGTTCCTGGACTATTTTTAAGAAGCTGCGGCTATTCTCTTTATCGTCAAGGGCACCATCTAACAGCGTCTCAACAAAACCTTTTATCGAAGTAAGAGGCGTTTTTAACTCATGAGAAACATTGGCGACAAAGTCTTTACGCATGGTTTCAAGTTTTCTTATCTCGGTTATGTCATGTATCACCGCGAGACATCCGGCAACGGTATTATTATTAAAAATGGGCGTAGCACTTATTTCAAATATTCTATGCACAGGATATAAAAGCGTTATTTCGCCGCGCATAGGCTGGCCTGCCCTAAGAGCGCCGGTTATTATTTCAAATATTTCATTATTGCGCACAGTCTCCAGAAACGCTTTACCGGTAATGCGCTCTGCGGAAACGCCGAAAATCTTCTCGATAGCAGGATTAACAGAAATTACAGAACCAGTATTGTCGACGACAATAATGCCTTCTATCATACTATTGAATATTGCGGCTAGTTTCTGGTTTTGAGACCCTATCTCCTTTATCTTATTCTCTATCTCTTCCGCCATCCTGTTCAATGTAGCAGCAAGCTCTCCTATTTCATCCTG
Source organism: Candidatus Omnitrophota bacterium (assembly GCA_041663425.1). GTDB lineage: Bacteria > Omnitrophota > Gorgyraeia > 2-01-FULL-45-10 > 2-01-FULL-45-10 > FEN-1322. The sequence continues at coordinate 28,484 of JBAYMS010000007.1, read as the reverse complement.
AGAACTATCATAAATTCTTCGGCTGAAATCACCTTCAGAAAATCTGCGTGATACCTGGATCATTTTGTTTATAGGCGCGACAACCCTCGACGCCACTATAGAGCCCAGAATAAAAGCGAAACATACGGCGAAAAACATCCCTAAAAATACGATCTTCCTTATTTTGAATAAAGTCTTTTGGACGGATTGAAGCGGGACAGAGAGCCTTAATACGCCTATAATCACGTTATCACTCTGAATTGGCAAAGCCGCATATAACATATTGACTTTAAGTGTAGGAGAATGCCTGATATCTATACCGATGCTGCCGGACATGGCTGTTTTAATTTCCGCACGATTGCTGTGATTTTCCATATGGGCAGCGCCATCCTGATTTTTTTCAGAATCGGATAGAACCTTACCCTTAGCGTCTATCACAGTAATGCGGCAATTGCTATTTTTGCTTAATTTTTTAATAAGCGTTGTTAAAGAAACGCCGTCTTCTTTTGTAATTTTTTCTAAGGGAAGCTGAGTTTCGACCAAGCGTGCCTGAGTAACAAGCGAGGATTCTATATTACGAAGTGAATTTTCTTCGAGGCTTTTATCAAGGAAAAACGCTATTAAAGCCAGAGGTATTAAAATAATTATAACGTATGAAAAAATAAGTTTTAGTTTAAAGCTTTTAATCTTCATTCTCAAACCTGTATCCGTAATTTTTTACGGTTATTATATATCTAGCTGCGGATTTCAATTTTTTCCTAAGCGTTCTTATATGCACATCTACAGTTCTGGTCTGAATTTCCAGGGACTGATCCACACCCCAGATCGTATCCAGAAGATAGTCCCGCGATAGGACCCTGCCCTTAGCCTTTATAAGTGTTTTCAGGAGTTCAAATTCTTTTGCGGTAATCTCAACAGGTTTATTTTTAACGGCGACGGATATCTTTGCAAAATCTATCGTCAATTCTCCGGATTTAAACGTTTCCGGAGATTTATCTTTTTCCTTAATGCGGCGAAGCACGGCCTTTATACGGGCAATAAGCTCTCTGGGGCTGAACGGTTTTGTCACATAATCGTCCGCGCCCAATTCAAGCCCCACGATCTTGTCGGATTCCTGAGATTTTGCCGTCAGCATTATTATAGGGATAGCGGCTGTCTTCTGTCCGAGTTTTAATGTTTTACAGACTTCCAGGCCGTCTATTCCGGGCAGCATAAGATCAAGCAGGATCAGGTCGGGAGATTCTTTGCCTGCTGTTTTTACAGCATCCTCTCCGCTGCGAGCCGATAAAGACACATATCCTTCTTTCCTGAGATTATACTCAAGCATCTTCACTATATCTTTTTCATCTTCGACGATTAGTATCTTTTCCTTCACGCTACTTCCCTCGTTGCCAGCAATTTAACGTTAAGACCGAGAAAATTATCGGTTACCGTATCTCCCGCTTTCAAAGGCTTCTCTACTCTTATTTTCCGCGTTTCATCCGCGGCGAGGAACAGGTCTTTTTTAGGGATCGGTTTATTGGTCCGGACTGGTATTAGTTTTAAATTTAACCCTTTAGTTGCTACGGTCGCGGTAAATATCCTCATCGGTTCTTCATTTTCAGCTATGGCATACGCAGCACCCCTCGGGCATTTATTACCGGTCACGGTCTTTACCTTACAGCCCTCTATATCAACAGATAGCGAGCAGCCTTTCGGGCATTCTATGCATATCATTTTTCTGATCATTTGGTCTTCCTCAGATACTGCGCAGCCAATTTGCCGGCAAGTTCACTATCCGCCGTCACAGAATCGACATAATCATAAACTTTAAATGAATTACCGCATACGAATAAGCCGGGTATGGAAGTCTTGTTAACTTCTTTAGATATGGGAGAATTTGTTCTCTTGTCCATATCCACACCTGCCATCTCTATCAACTCATTTTCCGGGATAAGCCCTACCGAAACAAGAACTGTATCGCACCCTATCTCAACCTCAGTGCCGGAGACATCTTTCATATTATCATCTATCTGAACAATGCTTATCTTCTCGACCCGGTCTTTGCCATGAATCTTTGAAACTTTATGATTAAAATACATTGGTATCCCGAAATCTTCAACGCACTGGACGACATTTCTAACCAACCCGCGGGTCTGTTTCTGTATTTCGACTATAGCTTTTACTTTAGCGCCTTGCAGTGTAAACCTGCGCGCCATTATAAGACCTATGTCGCCGGAACCGATTATCACAACTTCTTTGCCGGGCAACAATCCGTCAATATTTATAAGCCTCTGAGCAAGGCCTGCGGAAAATATTCCTGCCGGCCGCGTCCCGGGTATATGGACCATCTCCCGCGTCCTCTCACGGCATCCCGTCGCCATTATCAGGGCTTTCGGACGGACTACGCACATGGCTCCCGGCTTCAGATATGTTACGGTTTTATCTTTTTTGAGATTCACAACAAAAGATCTTGTGGATATATCTATATCCGGCAGTGATCTTATTTTCTTTATAAATCTGTCGGCATATTCCGGTCCTGTCAGAAGCTCTTTAAAATAATCGAGCCCGAATCCGGTGTGTATACACTGATTTAAAATACCGCCCAGATAGAGATCGCGTTCAATAAGCAGGATATCTTTTACACCGTTTTCGTATGCGGATATCGCCGCCGCCATGCCTGCCGGCCCGCCGCCCACCACAACAAGGTCGCGTTTAACCATTTATCCGGTCCTCTTTAACTATCTCAGATCCATGTCCGCGTTTCGTTATGCCTGTGGATGGTAATTTAGTCTCTTCGGCGAGTATTTTCATAAGGCGCGATGTGCAGAAACTGCCATGGCAGCGGCCTGCCTGAGCGCGCGTCCGGAATTTTACACCATCCATCGTCCTGGCGCCGCGCGCGATAGCCTCACGGACCTCTTTGGCCGATACCATTTCGCATCTGCAGACAATATCACCGTACGAAGCGTCTTTCTTTATAAGTTTTTTTGATTTCGCAAGCGGCATCGAAAAAAGATGGTATTCTTTTTTACGATATTTATGAAAAAATAATTTCTTTTTCATATTCAGGCCGGCTTGCTTTAACAAACCCGTTACCATCAGAGCTATGGCAGGCGCTGCGGTCAATCCCGGTGATTGAATACCGGCTACATTAATAAACCCGGGGACTTTATCTTCATGCCGTATAATAAAATCATCTCCGGAAGCAGGACGCAATCCGGCAAAATACGCGATTATATCGTTTTCATTTATAGAAGGCACCATCTTCTTGGCACCCTCAAGAACTTTTTTAAGTCCTGCCTCGGTAGTCGACAGGTCTTCTCTATCCTGTACATCTTCGGCTGTAGGACCGATCATAGGGTTGCCGTCGGAAGTTCTGGTAACTAGTATGCCTTTGGATGTTTTTGAAGGAAGCGGGAATAGTAAATGTCTTGTCAGATTTTCACGTTTTTTATCCAGCAAAAACTCTTCGCCCTTGCGGGGACATATCTTAAAATCATTTATTCCGACCATGCGCGCAATTTCATCGGCATATAACCCCGCGGCGTTTATCACATATTTTGCCGAAAAGTTTCCTTTAGGAGTAATTATTTCAAACCCCGGATTCGTTATCACAATTTTCTCGGCCTTCGTCTCCGTACGGATCTCGACACCATTACTAATAGCATTCTCGGCAAAGTCATAAACCCATCGATAAGGGCTGATGATACCGGCGGTCGGGGCATAGAGCGCGGCGAGGGCTTCGCCCGACAGATTCGGTTCGTTCTTCTTAAGCCAGGCTTTTGTTACCATCTTTAAAGACGGCACCCCGCAGGCATCACCGTCTTTTTTTAATTGCTCAAGGCGGGTGCGCTCTTCTCCGGTAAAAGCTACGATAAGTTCGCCGACTTTTTTGAAATCTATAAAAAGCTCTTTGGCTAGTTTTCTGGTAAGTGCGTTACCTTGAACGCACAGTTTCCCCTTAAGTGTGCCGGGGGAATGCTGAGTGCCAGGATGTATGATCCCGCTATTTGATTTCGAAACGCCAAAGGCAAGCTCTGCCTCTTTTTCTAAAAGCACGACCTTCACTTTGTAACGCGACAATTCACGCGCTATGGCAGTGCCGACAACACCGCCGCCTATTATCACAATATCATATTTACTCATCTATTCAGTGTTCTCTCCACCGCATCCTGCCAGCCTTTATACAAAATAGCAGCCTTATTTTTCGGCATCCGCGGTTTAAATATTTTATCAACGGCCCAGCACTTCTTTATCTCATCCGCATTTTTCCAGTAACCTATGGCCAGGCCCGCAAGATATGCCGCGCCCAGAGATGTTATTTCCACGACCTTAGGCCTGATAACGCTTATCCCTAAAATATCCGCCTGGAATTCACATAACAGGTTATTTACAACAGCGCCGCCGTCAACTTTCAGCGACCTTATCTTAAGCTTTGAATCTTTCTGCATCGCTTCGACAACATCTTTTGTCTGGTAGCACATCGCCTCGAGGGCAGCTCTCACTATGTGGCTTACATGCGTGCCGCGGGTAATACCGTATATGGCTCCGCGCGCATCCTGATCCCAGTAAGGCGCGCCAAGTCCGACAAGAGCCGGCACAAAATACACACCGTCATTCCCGACAACTGATCTTGCCATGATCTCGGATTGCGCGGCATGTTTCAATACCCCGAGCTTGTCACGCAGCCATTGTATAGCAGCTCCCGCTACAAATATAGCGCCTTCAAGCACATAGACAGGCTCTCCGCGCGCATCACATCCCAGAGTTGTAATAAGTCCGTACTTCGATACAGGCCGTTTCCGGCCGGCATTCATAAGGATAAAACACCCGGTGCCGTAAGTATTCTTCATTGTGCCTGGCTCAAAACAAGTCTGCCCGAACAGAGCAGCCTGCTGGTCACCTGCCACTCCCGCTATAGGTATTCCTGCAGGCAGACGGCCGATACGGATAGTGGATCCAAACAACCCGGACGATTTTTTTACCTGCGGAAGAATTTTTTTAGGTATGGAAAATTTTTTAAGTATCGCATCATCCCACTCCAGACGGCCGATATTAAAACACATGGTCCTGGATGCGTTAGTGTAATCTGTCGCATGCACTTTACCTCCGGTGAGGTGCCATAGTATCCACGAATCTGTTGTGCCGAAACAGATCTCACCCTTTTTAGCCCTGGAAAGCACGCCAGGCACATTTTTTAGGATCCATTCGATCTTGGTGGCGGAAAAGTATGCATCGATAGGCAGCCCCGTCCTGTTTCTGAAAAATTCACCGGCACCTGGCGACCTCTTTATCTCGTCGCATCGCGGTGCCGTTCTCCTGCACTGCCACACTATCGCCCGATACACAGGCTTACCCGTCCGGCGATCCCACAGCACTGTAGTCTCCCGCTGATTTGTTATACCTATAGCAGCGATCGAGCCATCAGGAACTTTACTTAAAACCCGCTGGATAGAATTATTAACACTATTCCAGAGATCATGAGCGTCATGTTCAACCCATCCGGGTTTCGGAAAATGCTGAGGAAATTCCTGGTATGCCGATGCTACCTTCCGCCCCTTTTTATCATAAACAACAGCGCGGCTTCCGGTCGTGCCCTGGTCTATAGCTAATATATATTTCATTTAAATTCTCCTCTGAACCCACTTAAGCATTTCCTCAAATACGGATTCCTTGCCAAGCTCTATTGAAAGAGAATGATACATGCCGGGAAATTCCACGAAAGTCTTGTCTTTTACCGGCAGGCGGCTGAATATAGCTTCTGCTGCGCCTGGGTCTACTATCCTGTCCTCACCGGCAACGAGAAAAAGAACTGGGGTGCGGATCCTGTCTTTTACAGCTTTAGCGCTTAATTGCATAGTTATTATTTCACACATAAGACGGGCGGAGACCGCACGGTATTCCCGCGGATCCTGGCCCATCTTCTTCTGATATTCGCCATCACGTGTGCACATAGCGGAGTTGAACGGCAGATTAAATTGTTTATTCTTATTATAAAAGAGGTGTGTTAGAATATTCAGTCCATCCAAAAGCCCGGGACGGTATCTATTAACAAACGCAGGCGACAAGCAAATAAGTCCGGAGAATAGATCCGGGCGGTCCGCTGTAAGAAGGAATGAAACTAAAGCGCCCATGCTTTCCCCTACCAGAAATATCTTTTTAGACGGTTCATTCTTTATTATTATTTCATACAGGCGGGTTATCTTATCCGCGCTTACTTTGCGGGAGAAATCTCCGAGTTCGAGAGCATAAGAGGAAACACCTCTTTTAACAAAAAATTCACCTAGGGCATCCCATCTTCCGGCATGTGCACCCAGGCCGTGGACTAATAAAAAAACACACTTGGGTGAGGAGAGCCCCCACTGTTTATACTGTATGTTCTCTTCCGGTCCGTTTACCATTGTCTAAATTATACCAATAGTTATGTATATTTCACAATCACATTCGCCTCTTTTTACGACACGCAAAGCTACCGGTTTTTATTCGACCCTTTGTTATTCATTAAAAAATTACTGAGTTCGGGCGATTGCAACAGACTGCCGTAATGAAATATGGCTAAAAGCCCTGCACCTGTCCCTACGGAAAAAAGAAACTCACGCCGGAACACTGAAGGAGAATCGGCAAGCTTATAAGCTCCTATTCCGATATTTACTTTTTTGAAATTTTTCGTTTTATTTCTTACTGCTGATATCCAGCTCTCGAACTCTGCAGGCGAAGATGAATAGTTCATAACGGTAACAAAATCTACGATCCCTTCATTAAGCCATAACGGCCAATCCTGGAATGCTTCATGATACGCCCGGGAATAAGGCATGCATCCCGTTGCTGACACCTTAATGGAAGGGCGGACGGCCCGTGCACTTCTAACAAACGCCTTCAGCGATTCAGTCACCTGAGCGCGTTTCCAGTCTTTCCATATGACGGATTTTTCATCTATAGTTTTAAGCCCGGTGGCGCTCTTAAACCTATCCATATTCGTCTTCGTATAACCATATGCAGGCTTCTCATCGGGATATCGGACATAATCGAATTGCACACCGTCCAGATCGGGATAAAGGTGCACGATCTCTTCTACCATCTTCGCCAAGTCCTCCCTTATCCGCAAATCGCCGGGTTCAAGAAAATACTGATTATCTATCCTATAATTTTCAAGTTTAAATTTCCTGCGGGTATTTCTTGTAAGTATGCCTGTGCCGTATTTTTTAATGAACGGCGCGTTCTTATTTTCACCCAGGCTTAACATATTCAGCCATGCATGAACCTCCAAACCTGAACGGTGAGCTTCTTTTATAAGAAATCTGAGAGGATCCTCCGGCACTTTTTTAAGACAATCCCGATAAGGAGTTGAGTCGGCAATCTCAGAGGGGAACCATGCCTGATTAGCACGATAGACCTGCACAAATAAAATTTTTACTTTGGCCTTCTTCGCAAAATCGATAAGTTTTTTTATATCACTGCGGCTTGAAAGGACTACGGGATCCTGTATCATGGATACAAAAAGGCCCCGCCGGGTTGATTCGCCGCATTCTACCGGGCAGGGCAATGCCAGAAGCATTACCAGGACAAAGGATATTACGTATCTCTTCATTAAATCTATCGCTCTTTACGCAAATTCTCTACGAAATCACACTCTTTTTCGAAGAGATGATCATTTATTTTTACCGAATCGCCAAACTCCAGATTCTGGTCTGCGCGGCGATCGTAAGACGGCCAGCCGGGCAGGCCTGGGCCATTGGGATCTCCGGCCTTGGCAAAATTTATCCAGCAATCCATCATAAGACGGGAAAGCTCTGCATCTTTTTCATCATAGCCTTCGGCGGAGTTTAAATTGCCCAGGACATATACTACGTCAAGACCATGATACGCCCCTGCCTTTTTCGCATCCGCAGTATTTGGAACACGTGTAAACTGGTAAAGATAGGCCTTAGACCTTTTACCCTTCATCGAATCAGCAACAAATCTTGCCGGTTCTGCGAAGGCCGATACCGTGATAGCTTTATTTAAAGCCTTGCCTGTCTCTTCATTTTTCTTCGCTGGAAATATTTCCATAGCTTGCTTGGAATTCTTACCAAATCTGCCATCCATGAACAATTTATATTTTTTTGCGGATAGATCCGATGCTGAAATAAAAGCAGTCCCTTCATCTTTATTAGAACCGATCACGACAGGGACATCCTGCTGTTCACCGGATGAATAAGCCGCAACAGGGTCTGACGGAATAGCCCAGCCGTCAAAAACCGGCGCGAAAAACAGACCTTTATCGAACAGCCCCATTTTAAAATCGGCTGCTTCCAGGATCTGAGCTGTTGATTTGCGCCTCATTGCCGCCACAACATCTTTATCTTTATCACACTTCAGCCTAGCAGCTAAGGTCTCGCCCATTTTTATAGCTTCCTGCATGTCACCATTAGCTTTGGGGATCAGATATGACAAGCCTACCATCGGCCCGCCGCTCTGGGCTATCACACGATGGAACAATCCTTTCGCAAGAGGGCTTACCATAAGAAGCGTGACATTTGCAGATCCTGCGGATTCGCCAAATATAGTGACATTCTGTGGGTCACCGCCGAATGCATCAATATTCCACTGCACCCACCATAGAGCCATTATCTGGTCTAAAAATCCGTAATTACCGGAAATATTACGCGACGACTCCATAGCCAGACGAGGATGTGCCCAGAACCCGAATGGGCCCAAGCGATAGTTAAAACTGACCATGACCACACTTTTCTTAGCAAGATTCAGCCCGTCATATTCTTTTATCGCTGAAGAACCGAAATTCCACGCACCTCCGTGTATCCATACCATGACCGGTAGTTTTTCACTGCGGCTCTTCGCAGACGTCCAGACATTAATGTAAAGGCAGTCTTCGCTTATTTTCGGTAAATTATTATAGGGATTTATTTGCGGACATGACGGGCCAAATTCTGTACACTTGCGGACATCTTTCCATTGGCCGACATCGCGCGGGATCTTCCACCGTAGTTTGCCAATAGGCGCAGCGGCATAAGGTATACCCAGATACTCTCTTACACCGTCCTCCATCTTGCCGCTTATAGGCCCGCTATCCAGCCAAACGACCGGGGCCTCTTCTATCTCAGCGGCAAAAGCACTGCATGACAGGATCGTGATGAGCAAAAAAACTAAAAACGAGTTTTTCATATGCCTCCCGATGAAAATAATTATATCCTAAAATTACTTTTTTGTGTAAAATATTGCGTAAATATGAAGAGACTGCACCATAAGCTTTTTAAGCTAAAAGACCTGAATTCTATTCTGGCAGAAAGCCACGAACCGGGCCACAAGCTGAAAAAAGTACTCGGTCCGTTTGAGCTCATCCTGCTGGGCGTGGGTGTTATTATAGGCGCCGGCATATTCGCCACCGTCGGGACAGCCGCAGCGGGCGATGCCATGAGGCCCGGAGCAGGTCCAGCCCTCATCGTTTCATTCGCCATCACTGCCGTTGCATGCAGCTTCGCCGCTCTATGTTATGCTGAATTTGCCTCGCTCGTCCCGATATCGGGCAGCGCCTACACTTATTCATATGCTACTTTCGGCGAACTCATCGCCTGGATCATAGGCTGGGACCTCATGCTCGAATACTGCGTCGGCAGTATCGCCGTAGCCATCAGCTGGTCTGGTTATTTCACCGGGCTTCTAAGAGGATTCGGTATAAATCTGCCGGCCTGGTCGACTATAGATTTCCGTTCAGCTACACAAGGATTTGCAAAAGCGTCCGACCTGTTAAGTAACGGCATTTCTATGGAAAGCCTGGAACCGGCGTTACGAAAATCATTTGAAGCCGTAACTAATGCCCCTCACATATTCGGTATACCCATCATCTGCAATGTTCCGGCAAGCCTTATCGTTCTCCTCTTAACTATAATTCTTGTGCGCGGCATAAAAGAAAGCTCGCGTTTTAACATCGCCATAGTCACTATAAAATTGCTTGTGCTGGGTTTCTTTATTGCCCTCGGCTCTTTTTACATAAAACCGCAGAATTGGACGCCATTCGCCCCGAACGGTTTCGCCGGCATTAAGGCAGGGGCTGCCATCGCGTTCTTCGCATATATAGGCTTTGACTGCGTCTCGACCGCTGCCGAAGAGACACGCAACCCTAAACGCGATATGCCGATAGGCATAATAGGTTCGCTGATCGTCTGCACTATCATCTATATGCTTGTAGCGGCTGTATTTACAGGGATCGTTCCTTTTTCGCTTTTAAAAACATCGCTGGCATCACAGAAAGCAGAGCCGCTTGCGCTTGCGATGCAGCATATCAACCTTGGTTGGGCCGCTATCATAGTTGCTTTCGGCTCAATCGCAGCGCAGATCGCCGTCCTTCTCGTCCTGCAGATGGGCCAGGCAAGGATATTCTTCTCGATGGCACGCGACGGATTGCTTCCGCCGTTTTTCGCCCGGGTTCATAATAAATTTAAAACTCCGCACGTCACGACAATAGCCACAGGGCTTATCGTCGCTTCTATAGCAGCTTTCACCAATATAGATGAAATGGTAGACCTGACAAATATCGGGACCTTGTTTGCATTTATTCTGGTATGTTTTGGTATTATTGTCCTGAGGGTAAAAGAGCCGGCAAGACATCGTCCGTTCAAAGTTCCGCTTAATCCTATAATACCTCTGCTCGGAGTAAGCGCCTGCATTTTTCTCATGACAGGCTTGCCGGGGATAACATGGATAAGGTTTATAGCGTGGCTTATTATCGGGCTATTAGTATATTTTACTTACGGCATAAGAAACAGCATACTTCATAAAAATAATCCTACACCGTAAAGCACCTGATACATTCTACTTTTCAGACTTTTTAGGCACATCAAGTCCCGGCGGCTCTTTGTGCCACTTATATCCGTTCCGGGCGTCGTCATACCCTCTTTTAAAAAGTCGGGTCATAGCCGCAGGGTCGAACATTTCTTTGGAATCCGGGTCAAAGTCGGCAGGGATATAAGCAAGGTTATAGTCAGTCCCCTTCTGCTTCGTACAAACATAGATCCTGTATACATCACCTACGCCCTGAGAATCTATTATCATATCAAAAGACCTTTCAGCGAGGGCCGGCAGACTGTCTTTCACATTCTTATATCTGGAAGACATGTAGCCGTTTCTTATGATGTAAAGCTTTCCCCTGATCTTTGACGGATCGATACCCATTTTTTTTGCAGCATCCTGCATACCATCCAGGAGACCGTATAAAGAGAAGACCTGCGTTATGGTCCCGCCATCCGCATGCATTTCATCATATTTTTTACCGTCTGCTTCAACATAAAATACGGATGGAGGAAATATAACCGGTATAGCGGCAGAGGCTAAAATTACCTTGCGAAACAACTCAATATCTCCGCGGCAGGCGATGGCACCCATATCCCATGTCACAAACTTCTGCGCATCGAGGTTCGCAGTTCCTACAAATAGTCTGCGGCCGTGCCTGTGCTGTTCCGCTATTTCTTTTAGGACTTTTTCGTTGGCTACACGGGCTATAGTCCTAGCAAGAGGCGCGTTACTCACCAGTGAATCTCCCAATAACATCGTAAATGGAGGTTTCAACCCGACAACATCTTTAGTCGACATGGTTGTGTAGCATTTTTCAAGATCGTCATCATAATCTTTTCCGAGAAAAACAAACGGAGCGATAATCGCCCCGGTGCTTACACCTGTTATGACTTTAAAAATCGGACGGGATCCTTCCTCCGACCAGCCTTTTACCAAACCGGCGCCGTAAGCACCGTTAGCACCGCCACCGGATATAGCAAGCACCGGATAAATCTTAACTCCATCGGGCCCTACTGTAAAATCTCCCGGCCTTTCGTCTTTAATAGACGCTACCAGGCTTTCCTGAAGCATAGTATGCGACTCGCCCGACATGGTCCGAACTTCGGGCATATTAGCAATCTGGACTTTATCTACTAAATCAGGCGGCACTGGATGACGGACGGTAGCGCAACCTGAACACGCGGCTGCTAGCAATAGTATCGGCAATAATCGGATAAGTTTAATGTTCATTTCTTAGGCTGGCCCTCCGTTAAATTTCCCTTTATCTTTGTAAGCTCTTTATCTGTAGGCTTCCTGATCTTTAATATCATGTTGCGTGGGAAAGATACTTCCATAGTTCCGTCCGGATGCTCAACATAAATCGTGTCCTTCGTCTCTCTCAGAATTTCCCCGGCGGCAAAATTGCCGTTTTTCAGCTCCAATATCATAAGCTTTCCTATGACATTTTCAACTGCTTCAGGAGTTGCAACAGGTTCTGATTCAAGATACGCGCCTGCACCTACGGCAAATGTTTCATTACCATAAACGGCTTTCTTTACATATGTATGCTTTGCCGACGGCTTGGTCTCGCCGGGCTTAGGCCACATATAATCCACCCAGCCATAACCTTTGGTAGCAGCGGTATTGATAACATCGCGCGTAAGATATTTACCTGTAGGGTCTTTATAATCGATAATGTTTTTACCTTCTACATCAGGAAAACCACCGTTGACGACCTCCACGCCTTCTGGAGTATCAACAAATATATAAGTGCCTAGAAAAACAAACTGGCTGGCCTTATCGCGAAGAGTATTAAAAGCACCTTTACCCTCTTTTTCTATCAGCGCCACTGCGGCATTAACTGCATCAATAAGAAAGATGTCTTCCATCTTCACATCATACGACCCTGAACCAACTATATATTTTTTCCCTGACGGTGCGACCACACTTTTTGCAAATGTTGAATTCCAGCTGGAAAATATAGTTCCGGGCTCAGGCCATTGATAGAAAACCCATCCCTCTTTCCCGGCCGGACCGGAAGAAGTCTTATCAATAATATCTTTTATAACTGGTTTGCCGTTCACATCTTTAAGATCCATCTGATTCTTACCTTCTAGCGCCGTATCTTTAGCTACCAACATATTGCCTTCAGTATCAATGACAAAAACTGCAGTATTATCATGCCTCCACCAGCTTCCGTCTTTTTTAAATTCGCTGAAAGCATCTTCACCGCTTGCGCCTATCATGGCTGCCGCGCTCCGGACAAGCGATACAAGATCTTTAGTTGCCTGGTTCTTATAGTCTGTCTGCACCTGCGCATCAGATGAATTCACAAAGCATGAAAAACTTATAAAAATTATCGAACATATAATAGCAAAAGCCCTGCTCATGACCACTCCTCCTATTTTTTTAAAATATTAATACAGATTTTATACCGAACATGTTCCGCCGCCGGCTTTTGTTTTATACAATTTTTTATTATACGGCAGGTTCATCAGCAGCATACCCATCATACAGTTGTCGGTAAGGCCTGCATATATGAGCCCGCAGCTTACAAACAACGATATAAATATGAACGCCCAGTTTACAAGCCATGATAGCAATATGCCTGACAAAACCAGGCTTCCTGCGATTATCCTCACCTGCCGTTCCAGCGATATAACGCGCGGGCCTTTAATTACCGGGAGACCGTCTTTCTGCCATCCGATCATCCCGCCGCCCATCACTTTGACTGACGCGATGCCTGAGCGCATTAGCATATCAGCCGCCATTGCTGACCTGCTACCCGTTCTGCATAGGACAATATATTTTTCTTTTGAGGCGGATAGTTCATTTACCTTGCCCGCCAGCATATCAACAGGAATATTTATAGAATTTTTTATATGGGCTTCGTTATATTCCGGGACAGACCTGACATCCAGAAACTTTACAGAAAGATCCTTGGCTGTAAGGACGTCCGCTTCTTTGGGAGAGATCATCTCTAGGGCAGCCGCTTCACCATTTTGATTTACCCGGACGATATTATCAATATTGAAAGGTTTTGAAATATTTTTTGACCGCATGGTCTTTATAAAATTTTCACGGTTATTTTCTTTAAGAAAGGGGTTCGTTCCGCTTTCCCTGCTGATAGTCGAAGATCTTTTTCCGTTATAATCATGCCCGGGGAAAACTGTTGTTGCGCTATTAAGTGCTTTCAATTTCTGCAAAGTATCGAACATAGATTCCGGGGATCCGTTCTGAAAATCTGTCCTCCCCACGCTGCCGATCAGAAGAACGTCTCCGGTAAATAAATTACCTTCACAGTAAATACTTATAGCGTCATCGGTATGTCCCGGCGTATAAATAACTCTTATGCGCGCGGCACCGATCTCTATTACGTCATTATCTTTTACTCTGCGGTCGGCTACCTTAGAAACAGCTTTTTCATGCATTACAACTACGGCTTTAATATCCTTCTTCAATACCGCTGCCAAGGAAAAATGATCCGCATGCGTATGAGTATCTATCACATATTTAAGCTTAAGGTTTTTCTTCTTCAGATAATTACTATACTCACCGCCCATGCTTATGTGCGGATCTATTATCAAACCCTCATCCTGTGAACTCAAAATATAAGAGTAGCAGCTCCCCGCGATAAATTGCTTAATTTCTAATGGTTTATTCATATAAGCCCCGCTTATTCTATAGTTTCCAAAAACTCGGCTATCTTTTCGACACAGCCCAGGCATGGCAGCTTCTTAAGAGCCCTTATTTCCTTACATTTAACCGATCCGGCATTCAATAAAAACATTTCTTCACACGCACGGATCTTATCTTTATGTTTTCCTTCGAGCATAAATTTAGCGGCATAATAAGCACCGCACACACCTTCGGGAGCTTTGCCGGAGCCGTAGCCGGCAAATATCTTAACGTCTTCATCACCTACTAAAAACTTTTCCCTGAAAGCCGCTATTACAGCCTGGCCGCAATTCATCTTATCGGAGCCTGCCTTACCTTGATAATGCTTCTTCGCTTTTTCTAAACTCATACCTGTCCTTTTTCTGTCAATGGTTCCATAGCTTTATTGAAATCATTCCAGAATTTTTTACGTTTTTCGGATCCGGCTTCAGATTGCGAGGGAAATTCCAGAAGAGGTATATTTATACCGCTTTTTTCCAGCTCATCAGAGAGAATCTCAGCCATTATGCCTTTAAGAACCGGCTCATCAGGATCGGGATTGTCGACAGGATTTGGGGATTCCGCCTGATGTTTATTTGTTTTGTGCTTACCCCACTTAATTCCGCATGTGGGACTGTTCTCTAATCCTATGAATGCCACGAGCCGGTAGCCATTCTTGACAAACTCCCTAACCATCAGCATTGGTATTTTAAGCAGCTCTTTGCAATGGTCCCTGAAAAAAATATTATCGTATTGCTGCCTGCCCTGCGGATTGCGCCCCAGCCCCATAGCTGTGGTCTCCGGACACGGATACTGTATAATACCGACGCGTTTTGCCATCAGATTGTCTACAAGCTCTCTCGACAATTCAAAATTCTGTCCGAGTATATGCACACGGCAGTAAGGGTTTACAAGACACTGCGCTATAAGTATTATCTTTTTATCTTTTTTGCTCATATGAAATATGCCTCTATTTCCCGAAAAATATCTGGCGCATCTTATCTTTGCCGAGCGCTATATGAAGCTCGCGGAAAACTACAAATAGCAGAAAAAGAACCACAAGCCATATCTGTGTGCTCCAGAACCGCGGCCAATGAGTGTCTTTGAGCATATGCTGCCATGCGAGATTTGGATCGCTGTATTTAAATAATAGGGGGATGAGTTTTTCCAGGAATATGAACAGGAAGCCAAAAAAAGAATATATGGAAGTTTTCCAGATGGTGTTATATATAAGAGGTTTGGATGAAAATTTATTCAGGAACGGCAGAGCATCGGCTATTATCATTATTTTGCCGACAATAAGCGAGGCTATTATAGTACGGACAAATGGCATATATTGCAGACCTTCCGACCTCATCATCCATCCGAAGGTAAGCCTGAAAAGGTTTATTGCGAAGAAAAAATAGAGAATGGCGGGTAAAACGCTTATTGCTTCTTCCCTGATCCGCTTGAAAATTCGCGGCATTTTTGTCATCTCCTCGCTTACTATTTATTATATCACCGGGTTTATCCCGGGACAATCAAATCGCAACGGAGACTAAATATTTAGGAGCGTTTCTTATTGCGTTTCTTTGGAAAAGATCTTTTCCTGCCGGCCGGTTTTCTGCTGTCGCCATGTTCGGAATGTCTGTCGGAACGGCCTGAATGGAAAAATTCTCTTTCCGGAGCCTTATTATCGCTGTTTCCCTGGAACGGACTGCTGGCTTTGCGTTTTGTAAAGCACTCTTTGCAATATACCGGACGATCTCCGGTAGGCCTAAAAGGAACTTCGCATGTCGTATTGCAATCTGCGCATGTCGCTTTATGTAAAACTCTTTCCCGGTAACCGCCTGACTGCCTATCGTCACCCTGATGATGTGAACGGTCAAAACGCTGGAAAGGCTTCGAATGCTGCCGAGGTTCAAATGACCTTGCTGGAGGCTGACTGATCAGGGCGTCTATCTTCTTCTCTAAAGAATTCAGCTGCTCCTGCATTTTAATAACGATTTCAGCTATGTCCGGCCCTACCGGTGCGCTCTTTTTCATTTTGCTCCTTTTATAACCAGCTGATGCTTAGGCTTCTGGGTCTGATGTTTTCTACGGACATTATCAAATACTTCCTTGTTAATAGCCTGACGGTCTACCTTTTTGCCTTCTGCTTTAAGCTTCTTTACCATAGCCTGCACCATCTTCCGTTTGATGATCTTACGCTCAGCTATACTATGTTTTCTTTTTCCAAATCCAGTTGGATCACTGTAAAGTCCCATCGTAAACCTCCTATTTACTTGTCATTCACTGCTTTATTCTATTTTTATACCGTTTGTCAGGTTTCCTATTATAACACGCCGGACGCAGGAAGCCAGCTTAATAAGTAAAAAGATCCTTTATTGAATATTGCTCCCCTGAGGCCTTATTAATGGCGGTCAATATCTTAAATTTCACATTTGGCGTCAGGCGCCTGCCTTTTACAGCACGACTAACCATCTTATGGGTTATTTGCTCTGTCGATGCAGCAACGAGATCGTGGGGTTTAAGCCCATTAAGCGTCATGATCTTCGCTATAGGCTGCTCTCCGAGGTCTTTTTCCATACTATTGTTCATACTATATTGAAAATGACATAATTTATCCGCAGCCTGATGAAGGAGGTGTAACGGTGCCGCCTGAATCATCACCGCCTGAATCGCCGGTGCTTGTGCCGCCGCTGGACCCTCCGGACGACACACTAATAGTGCGCGCATTGGTAATGTATGGAGAATTTGAGACAGTTGCAGCGCCGTCATCGCTTACAGAAGCAGTCCCGCCCCCATTAACACCCGCCGACCACAGCACATAATATTCGCCATTCGATGAAAGCGAATATCCATAATCCGTACCTGCAGCAGCAAAAGGATCCGAAGGCACGCTGGAGATTATGCGGGGCACTGTAGTGCTGGCAGCTAAAACGCTTAGATTCGCAGGATAGTTCCCGGAGTTATGCATTGCATAACTTTCTAGAGCAGCCTGCACAGTTTTAAGCTCCCTGTTCGATTTAGCTATGTTCGCTTCATCCTGCATACCCCTAAATCGCGGCAGCGCCAAACCGGCCAAAATCCCTATCACAGCTATAACGATAAGGATTTCAATTATTGTAAAACCTTTTTTCACTTCAGTCCTCCTTAAATTATTTTATCTGCCGGGACAGAAAATATCTTACCGCCCAGATGATGTATTAGTTTAGGACTTTTTTTCTCCACAAGCCATCTATCCGAAAAAATTTCCTTCTCGGCGGCGGCATACAGGACATCACCAAGAACTATATTGTATTTTTTAAGCATAGCGTTATCCTTATGCAATTTACATTCGAGAACTCCCAGCGCGGATTTAAGACGGGGGGATTTTATTTTTTTGGACCTTTCTTTTTCCAGTCCGTATTTTTCAAATTTATCCGCGTCTTTACCGGAAACTCCGCCCAGGCTGCACACCGTTTTAGCCATATCGCTGGAAGGTATGTTAATAACAAAATCACCTGTCTGCAGTATCGCTTTATATATAAAATGTTTTTCCCATATCTCGAGGGCTACTATCGCGGGCTCATCCGATACAGGCATGTGCCAGGCTATGGGCGTCAAGCCAGGCCTGCCGTTAAAAAGCGAGCTTACCAGAACGACCGGACCGGAACCTATGAGCCTATATGCTATATTTAAAGGAATGGATTTTTTCATGTCTAGATATTATTATATCATCAGCTTTATTCTGCGACAAGTTAATCGTGCCTTAAAAATACAAGCATTCCCAACATTAATATATTCAGCGCAGCCAACAGAAAGCAAGTTATTGAAATGCCTGCAATAGGTATAAGGAATGCTGCACATAACGCTGCCCCAAAGCAAGCGCCTGCGAGATCCCACCCATAAGTAAGCCCCGCTATTTTTGCCGTGCCCGGATCCGGCGCCATCGCAGAATAAACCTGGTTAACGGATGCAAATAGATAACCTTCAATAAGTCCTGCAGATAGAGACAGTGCCGGAAAGAGCACGGCCGATCCCAGATCAGACACAAAGATAGAGTTTGTGTTTGATAAGCGGTATAAAACCACCGGGATCATGACCGAGAATAGTACTGAGGCAGACTGGGACAGAAGCATTTTCTGCCTCGCCTGCATCGCAGACACTACTGATCTCGAATAATGCCATCCTGAAAGAAATAGGCCCAGCATAAAGAACGCAAAGAGAAGTCCTATCTTATAGAAAAGATAACCGTATATAACCTGAAACGAAAATATAAGGACTACCTGAAAAACGCTCTGACTGAAACCGCCTATAGCCAATGCGGCCATTAAAGACCGGTTTGGGCGACGGCAGAAGAAAATCAATGCAGAGAATATCACCAAAAACCCCGACAGGATAACTTTTATATCAAGCGCTCTGAGAAACTTCGTAAAGAGCGAACCGGTAAATCGCGAAGACCAGGAGATTATGCCATAATAATAAGAACTGGGACGGAAATCGAGATTCAGCATTACGTTTTTATTTTTATTTAATACGCCTTCCAGATAATTTACTTTTTCCTGACTCAACCTGTCCGACAGGTAATATTCGCGCACATATTGCAAGTTTACGCGCCTCTCTGCCGCTCTGCGCATAAGAACATTGTAGTCATACGTCAGGGTGCCTTTTGCGTCTGAAGCTATAAAAAATACCATCTCTCCGGGTATCGCTATAACGGCCGGAAAAACGCTTTTTAAGGTGAGAAAAATGGATCTGAGATAATCCGCAGATTCGGGGTTAATATAACTTTCGGAAGCGCTCACACTAAAAGAGAAAATTCCGCCGGGTTTCAAGATACGTTTTAACTGTTTAAAAAAATCACGCGTATAAAGCCTGTTTATGAAAGCATTGCAAGGTTCCCCCACGTCAAGAATGACACAATCATATCTTTTTGCCGTATTCTTTACAAAATAACGGGCATCAACATTTACGATATCGACTTTTTTATCGTTCAGTCCTGCGCGGTATTCTTCTGGAAGAGTTTTTTGCGCCATCCTCACGATCTCGGGGTCAAGCTCAAGATATGTAACGCTGGACACCGGATGTTTAAGTATATCTGTCAACAATCCTCCGGCACCGCCGCCGACAAGAAGTATATCCTGCGCAGATCCGTGCTCCAGAAGGCAGAAGTTGACTTTCTCCTCTGAGGATTGACTATCAGGAACGGTATAGAGACGCACTCCGTTGCCGAAAAATGAGGTCTGACCGTCGCCCCTTTTTAAAACGGTAAGATTTTCATAAATAGTATTTTTTGTTTCCAACAATTCATGCCCGCCCCATTGTCTCTGGAAGGAATATGCATTTATCTTATGCCAAGCCCCCGCAAAAGACAGCGACAGCACACATACTAATAAAAATAGATTTATAGCAAAAAACAGTCCCCTCTTTTTTTGGAAAGAAGGCATGAGTAAAAAACCTGACAAAATGTTTACAGCACTTAAAATCGCGACGGCCTGAAACGAATCGGGCAGAGCAATAAAAATAAAGCTTGCGGCAAGTCCTCCTGTCATAGAACCGAGTGACTCAAATGCATAAACTTTAGCTATACCGCCGGGGATATTGTCGCTGCCGGGCTTGTAAAGGCGGCAAAGAAGAGGAAAAATAAAACCTAAGGTCGCGCAAACTGGCAGAAGAAGGAGAAAGCTAGATGCTAGGAGAATATAGAATGGCAGTATCTGTCCCGGGTTTGCGGACAGGATAACCCTTATCGAACGAATTAAAAATATAGATACCGGCAGGTAAATACTTAAAGCTATCTGACACAGCCAAAGGACGAATACCTTCGCCGTTATTCTCTGCGCAAGATGGCGCAATAGCAAACTTCCAACAGCGCCTCCGGCCAGCCATGAGCAGAGGACCATGCCAACAGATAATTCATCTCCGGAAAATGCGATCATAAATTCCCGCATAATAATTATCTGTCCGGCGATCGCAGTAAATCCGGCGACGGCGGCGAAGAATAAAGTTTTTTTCTTCATGCCTTAAATAATCCCGCAATGAATGATACACCGAAAAATATGAGTATTGCTGAAGAGGCAATCCTTAGAAATAAAACGGTATGCGCTGAACGAAAAAAGTTTTGTGTAGCTTTTTTAAAAAGTCCGGCGAGGCCCGCAGTTATAATAAACGCCGGAATAAATGTACCCAGACCGAAAGCTATCCCATATAAAACACCCTCACCCACACTCTTCGCCAGAAGAGCTATATCTGAAAGCAAAAAGATAAGCGGCGGACATGGGCTTATACCTATTAGGAAGCCGAGGATAAAAAGTCCGGCGAGGCCCGAGATATCCATGGCAGGCATCCGGCATCCGGATTCCTTAGAATCTTTCCTGAAAAATATGTAAAGACCCAGGCCTATACTCACAGCTCCTGCCAAGGGTTTAAAATAATAAACCGTAGCCGGTCCGACGATCTTTCTCAATAATATGCCCGAGATTGCGGCAAGAAAAGCTAGGACAATGTAGGCAAGAAATCTTGCACACAGGAAAACCAGAATATCGAGGATCGACCTTTTAAACTCTTTCCCGTTACCGATCGTAAATGCGAAAATGATCGGCATACAGTAAAAAAGACACGGGCCGGACAGCCCCATCGCAAAACCTATATAAAATATCTCAAAAAAATTCGTTGGCATTAATTTTCCCACATACCTGCGATATTATGCCCGCAAAATTTACATCTGCCGTTTTTCAGATTTATATTTTCCACCATGTAGCCCCTTCTAGATATAACAACCTTCCCACAGTTGGGGCAATAGGTGTTTTCTCCGGAGTAGCCGGGCACATTACCTATATAAACATATTTTAATCCTGTCTGCATGGCGATATCACGCGCCTCTTTTAATTTTTCTATAGGGGTCGGAGGGAGATTCGTAAGTTTAAAGGTAGGCGTGAACCTGCTAAAGTGTAGCGGCACCTCTGTGCCTAAATTTTCTTTTATCCATGCACACATCTTACGTATATCTTCAGGACTGTCGTTCTCACCGGGTATGAGAAGATTGGTTATCTCCAGCCATACCCCCTGATCTTTTACCGTTTTAATAGTTTCAAGCACAGGTTTCAGGTCGGCCATCATACCCATCTTTTTATAAAATTTATCGTCGAAAGCTTTCAGATCTACATTGACAGCATACATATATTTAAGAAGTTCTACCAGAGGTTCTTTATTTACATAACCGCATGTATGCATCGTATTTTTAATACCATTAACCTTGGCTATCTTTGCTATATCCAGCATATATTCGTAAAAGACTATCGGTTCCGTATAAGTATAAGCTATATATCTGCATTTCTTTTTTATAGCTGCGTCGACGATCTCCTCCGGACTCATCTTAAAACTATCTACTTCGTCCGGCTTCGATTGCGATATCTGCCAGTTCTGGCAGAATAGGCAGCGCATATTACATCCCGCTACAGCCAAAGAAAAAACCCGCTCACCCGGAGCGACATGAAAGAACGGTTTCTTTTCGATCGGATCGACCGCTATCGATACAGGATTGCCGTAACCTAAGGTATAAAGAGTTCCGCCTTTGTTTATGCGCACAGTGCACACGCCTCGCTGCCCGTCGGCAAGGACGCACATGCGCGGACAAAGAACACATTGTAAAAACTCCTGATTTATCTTATTCCAATAACTGGCGACATGCCCCTGGAAATCCGCGGCTGCAGGTAAGGAAAAACAGAAATATAAGATCGGGATAATTACCAGAACGGACATTAAAAGGAATGCTTTGCTATTTCTCTGCATAATTTATCCTGTCAGATCGCCAGCTTATCCAGAATATTCTTCTTAATAAGCGGAGATGTATAACGCTTTTGCATATTTTTTTTACATTCTACGCAGAACCTACCGCTCTTCTTATCGATATCCGAAACATTTTTCGCGGTATGCATAATGCACTTTTGGTTCGGACATGGCTCAAGACCCCATGCCAGGCCAAGCTGATAGAGCGCTTCTTTGACGGACCGGTCGAGAAAAAGCTTCTCATCCGGAGCCAGGCCGTAAAATTCGTTTTTAAGCCGTGCCAGCGAAATAAGAGCAACCGGCCGGGGTTTGCGCATTATGCCGAATACAAAATCCGTATCCTGGGAATAGATATCTCCGTCCATCACGATAAGCGCGCTCTCGACACCTTCATCGAGATTTATATTAGCAGAAACATCCCCCAGGACCATCTCCGCCATATACTGATGGCGGGACGGCTCATAGGACTGGTTTGGAATTGTCTGAGACTGCAATACCTCAACCTTCGCTACCATCATCAGCGGCTCAGGAATACGCGCTTTAAGAGCTTCAATAACTTTCACATTTACATCACCTGCGGGCACGATATATATGCGCTCATCTACCCTTCCGGCAGATGCTATGGATGTGATCAATATCATCCCAGCGATAAACGCTGTTATAAATATTTTTCTGAATTTCATTTTTTTGCCTATTACTTTTTCTGAAAAGTTCCCGTCATATCTTTTGAAAGTTTTTTAAAGCACATAAACCAGTCGAGACAGTAATAATCAGGCCCTGCCTTCTCAACACGATCTTTCGCGGTTCCGCAAGACCCCGGAGGCGGAATGATCACATCATCGCCGGGCTGCCAATCGGCAGGAGTAGCAATATTATTCGCGTCGGAAGTCTGCATTGCTATCAAAAGACGCTTTATCTCCTGAAAATTACGGCCGTTTGAAAGCGGATAATAAATAATGGCCCTTATCTTGCTTTCCGGATCTATAAAGAAAACTGCGCGGACCGCTTTTGTATCATCTGCCGAAGGCTGAACCATTCCATAAAGCTTTGCAACGTCCATCTTGACATCAGCGATCAGCGGAAAATTCACTTCTACATTTTCCATGCCTTTAAATTTGATCTTTTCTTTGATCGTCCGGAGCCATGCAATATGGCTATAATTCGAATCTATCGACAAGCCTATCAGATCGCAATTCAAAGCTTTAAATTCCGGAGCCATCGTCGCAAAAGTCATAAATTCCGTAGTGCACACCGGGGTAAAATCAGCAGGATGGCTGAATAGGATGACCCATTTTCCTTTGTAATCTGCCGGAAAATTTATTGGTCCTTGTGTGGTCACAGCTTTAAAGGACGGGGCGATTTCCCCTATGAGCGGTATATGCTGCGCCGCATCTTCGGCAGCTGCGGCCTGAAAAACAGGCAGCGTAACGATCATAACCATTGCAATTAATACTGCAAAATATTTTCTCATCGTCTTCCCCTCCCTGCGGTTTTGGATAGCTGCTAATAATACGAGCCTATCCTTTATGCTTAAAATGCACAAAGACTCTTCCAAAATTTTTATCGTCTTTTTCAATGCGATGGTACAGATTTTTTATTTCAGGCTTCTGCAAAAACCGCAGCACATGTTTTTTAAGCTGCCCGCTGCCTTTACCGGGAATAATTTCTACGAGAGGTATCTTCTTCTGCAAAGCCTCCTCAATCACCCTGGTCAGCTCCGATTCGATGGCTTCTGATCTGTTAAAGATATCATGCAGGTCCAGTTTTATCTTCGCCATATATATTATTTGTCCTTTTCAAACCACTTTTTAACTGCTTCCACTTTGTCGCCCTGGATCTCTATAGTCCCGTTCTTTACTGTCCCGCCCGTGGCAAGAATAGATTTCAGTTCTCTGGCAATTTTATCAAGCCGGTTCGATCCGTAAGTATGCAGCCCTGCTATTACGGTAACAGATTTCCCGGACCTCTTTTCCAGCCGGATTTTTGGTACCGGCGATCTTGGATTATTTTTTGTTATCATTTTTATGTTCAGTAAATACCGCTACTTCCAGACTATTTTGGCAGGATCTCTTAAAGGTATCCTGCTATAACGATATTTTGGATATCCTATCATCATGGCGGCACCTGCCACGGCACGCGGCGACAATCCAATAAACTTCCTTACCTCTGCGGACATATTTATTGCCATATTCACATATCCTGCCCAGCATGCGCCAAAACCTGACCCGAAAGCCGCCAGCTCAAGATACGTCGCTGAGATCGTGCAGGATTGTGGAACGAGCGGATCATCTTTTATACCGTAAGCGATAACTATGCACGGCGCATCCCTGCATATCCTGTCTTCGCCCAGCTTCCAATGTTCAGCCAGACGGTCAAAACGCAGCGACTCTGCCATTGGAGACTTCGCCTGCACAAGCTCTTCCATCCACTTCGCTACCAGATCGCCCAGGCCATGGACTTTATCTTTACCCATAACGGCCATCCAGTTAACCGGCTGCCTATTGATCCCTGATGGAGCGTATCTTGCAATATCGAGGAGCTTCTCTATCGACTCCCTGGCAACCGGAGTATCTTTATATGTTCTGATTGAGCGGCGGCCTTTCAAGAAAAGTTCTACCTGCTCTGCATTCGGCAGTTTAGCGTGGTCGATAGGCATAGAATTTTCAACGCTCATAGTCGACAATTTTATCGATCCGGGCGGACAGAACGCGAAACAGTGACCGCAGTTGATACACATTTCACCGCCTCCGGGGATAAATTCCGGGACGCGTTCTTCCTCATTCATCTTCAGGATATGCATCGGACAGATCTCTACACATCTGCCGTCGCCCTTACACGTTTTTTTATTAACTTCAATAGTGACCATGAGAATCTCCGTCCTCGTGAATAACTTTAATTTTACTGAATTTATTTAAAACTTAACTTCCGGAACTTGCTTTGCTTTCTCTTCTGACTTGAAATATTCAGTCGCGGGATTATATCTGAATATGCCGGCAACTACATTCCCGGGGAAGCGTCTGACTGCAATATTATAATTCCTTACAGCGTCGTTATAGCGCATCCTCTCTACCGCAATACGATTTTCGGTACCTGAAAGTTCGTCCATAAGATGCAGAAACGTCTGATCCGCTTTTAATTGCGGATAATTCTCCGCCACTAAAAGTAATCGCGATATCGCCGAGTCCATCTGAGAGGCCGCCTTCACTTTATCATCAAGCGTAGCGGCACCTGTCCATGCCGAGCGAGCCTTCGTCACTTCTTCGAATACTGTCTTTTCATGAGCTGCATAACCTTTAACGGCGTTAACGAGATTCGGTATAAGATCGAGCCGCCTCTGCAACTGACTTTCGACCTGCGCCCATTTTGCGGCGATCGTTTCGTGTTTAGTAACTATATCGTTATAATACAATATTCCGACTATTACAACCAAACCCACCACCACAGCTAACCCGATCAAAAATACCTTCATTTTACATCCTCCTATTTTAAAATCCGCCGCCGGCTCCGCCACCGCCACCGCAACCGCCGCCGCCGAAGCCACCGCCTCCAAATCCTCCGCCGCCGAAGCCGCCGCTATAAAGCCCGCCGCTGCCCCAGCCGCCGCTCGGATAATTATTTTTATATTTAAGAAATCTGCCGCGTTTCCCCGGAGACAACCTATTCCAATAACTATATTTATATATC
This sequence comes from Candidatus Omnitrophota bacterium, assembly GCA_041663425.1. Taxonomy (GTDB): domain Bacteria; phylum Omnitrophota; class Gorgyraeia; order 2-01-FULL-45-10; family 2-01-FULL-45-10; genus FEN-1322. Next base: position 2,663 of record JBAYMS010000007.1, on the reverse strand, counting down.
TGCGAAACCACACATCCTATAATAATAGAAAAAGCGTAAAATGGTGATACGTTGTAAAAAATCGCGGCAAAAAATAGGGTAAGCGAAAGTCCTACAAAAATAGACCATGGTAAATTCAATGCAATGGAAAAGATACCAAAAATTATATACATAAATACAGAGGCATCCGATTCATCAACACCGGCAGATTCTTGCAATACCGGAACACCCGAATTATCACTTGCGACATTTTCGTCTTTTGTTATTATACGGCTAAGTACAGACACGCCCCGGTATAAACCCTCGCCATACTTTCCGACTTTAAAGTACGGAACCATGTAAGCTCTACCTATATCGCCGCATTTACCGTCGGGTAATACTCCCTCCACACCATAGCCTGTTTCTATCCGCCAGCGTCTCTCTTTGACAGCTAGAAAGACCAGAACTCCGTTATCCTTACCTTTCACTCCGGGCTTCCAGTTATCAAATAACATCCTCGCATACGCTTTTTCATCATACGGCGCCATAGATGGGACCGTTACCACAAATATCTCTGCGGATGTATTGTCCCGCAAGTCTTTGATAACATCTGTCATCTTGTCGCGGTATTCCTGAGAAATAACGCCGGCAAAATCGTTCACCCATCCGACCGGTTTAGGGATTTCCGCAACCCATACCGTAGCGGGAAAAATAAATATCACCAAGCTGACTATAAATAGTATTTTCTTCATATCGCTCTATTAACTCTTATCTATTATCTCCGATATTGCCTCCAGATCATTCGCAAATTCAAAAAATAAATTTTCGACATCTTTATTTTTGAGAACGGTCTTCCCGATCTTAGCATTTTGTATAGCGCGCATATTAGTAACATCTATACCTAAGCCTACCGACAACTCTGTGATTATATCGTCTTTCTTGTAAGGCGGCGTACGCCCCTTTAACCTTACAACATTTCTTAAAATATGAAGTGCCGAACCAAAAAATTTAAACAGGATGTTACGCAAAGAGGAGGCAGCCCCTGTTTCAATGTAGGATTTCTTCATGTTTATGATCTTCGCTTTAAGCTCCTGTTCGCATTGAAATCTCAAATTCCTGATATCTATTTCCAGGTCTTTAAATAGGTCGGGTCCATATAAAACCAGGTGATTTTCCTTCATATCAAGAAACTCTATCGGAAACACATCGGCTGAAGATCTTATGAACTTTTCCGTAAAAAACGTTGGACTTATAGTGCAGTACTTTCGCATAAGTCGCGAGGACTTTGCGATATTTTTAAGTTGTGCATCTTTTAAAAACACGGCTATATTAACATTCGAGTAAACCCCTACGTATTCACCGCTCGCCGCACTACCATAAAGAATGACCGAAACAAGATCCTCTTTATAAAGAGAAGAGAGATCTTCGATAAAACTTCTTATGACCTTTTGCAGCTTAACAGGTAAATTTGCTTCTCCCATATGAATGGTCTCCTGTAGTATTTTTAGAATTTAAGGCTGTCCTGATTATCTTTAAGCCATTTCCGCGCATCCCGGTAATCCGGGAATATGCCCTCCACCACCACCCAGAAACGGCCGGAGTGGTTGGGTTCTATAAGATGAGCCAGTTCATGCACGACAACATAATTTATAATATCTTTCGGTGCCATAATAAGGCGCCAGTTGAAACGGAGGTTGCCGTTCGGATAACATGACCCCCAGCGATGCTTCGCGCCGGATAGATTTATACTATTGTAACGCACTCCCATGCTGCCGGCATAAAATTTACACCGCAGTGTAAATAACATAAACGCCTCTTCCCTGTACCAGCGTTCAAATAATATACGCGCATTGGTTAAATATCGTTCGTTTAATATAAACCGGTCCTCAAAAATAAATTTACCATGCATATCGCAAGCTATATGAAGAGCATATTCGCTGCCCAGATAAAGAAATTTTTCGCCTTCGACGAACTGCCTGGGACGATACAACGCAAGCCTCTTCTGCGCATGATCATATGTTTTGCCGATCCAGCTGCGCTTACTGTTAATAAATTCACGGATGACAGCCTCGCCGGCAAAATGCGGAGCCCTGACGATAAACGTCCCTTCCGGGCTGATCTCCAGCACGATGCTTCGTCTTTTCGATCTTATAAGTTTGGGCGATGGTATATCCATTATAATTTTTCCAAATTTATCTTATGAGTTTCGATATTCCCGGAGGGATTTTTTCCAGTTCTATCCATCTCCCCGTTTTTATCGCACCCAGCTTGAAAGGTCCATATTTTATTCTGATGAGGCGTTTTACCGGTTTATCAAATTGCTCAAACAACCGTCTGATCTCTCTATTTTTACCTGCGCGCAGTGTAACCCTAACCCAGCTGCACCCGTCTTTTGCATCAAGCGCCTGAACGCTGACAGGCTGCGCTTTTTCACCCCGGCCTATATCAACGCCTTTCAGCATAACTGCGATCTCTGCCGGTGAAATAACACCATCTATGAAAACTTCGTACGTTCGTTCTATTTTATAGCGCGGTTCTGTAAGAACGTTGCCAAATTTGGTATCGTTAGTAAATATCAATAATCCCTCAGAATCAAGGTCCAGCCGGCCTACCGGAAATATCCAGTCACCGGTATCTTTAAAAAATTCATACACCGTGGGCCGGCCTAACTCATCTTTGCGGGTAGTCACATAACCCGGCGGTTT
>JBAYMS010000006.1:0-56798 GCA_041663425.1 Candidatus Omnitrophota bacterium | reverse complement strand
TAAGGTTGTGAGCGATGAAGGATTCGGCAAGAACGACTACATCGAGACTAAAAAACCGATAGTTGTGGTAACTGCGCCCGGACCCAATAGCGGCAAGCTGTCGACTTGCCTTTCACAGCTATACCAGGAACACAAGCGAGGCATAAATGCCGGATATGCTAAATTTGAAACATTTCCGATATGGAGCATCCCTTTAGAACACCCCGTAAATGTTGCTTACGAAGCTGCAACGGCCGATATCCTCGACTTTAACCTTGTTGACCCGTTTCACCTTGCAGAATATAAAGAAACCGCGATAAATTATAACCGGGATGTAGAAAGTTTTCCGATATTAAAATTAATACTGACCCGCATACTCGATAAAAAAGCCAGTAAGCTGCCGGTCTACAATTCCCCCACAGACATGGGTGTTAATCGTGCAGGGTTTGGTATCGTTAACGACGAAGCCGTCCGGCAGGCCTCGAAACAGGAATTAATACGCCGGTATTTCAGATACAATACAGAGTTTGTTATGGGCATCGAAAAGAAAGAGACCGTGGAACGGGTTGCAGCGCTCATGGAAGAGATGGGTGTAAAAGCAACTGACCGGCGAGTAGTCGAGATAGCCCGAAAAACTGCTGAAGACGCTGAAGCTAACAATAAAGGCTTTGCCGGTATATATTGCGGTGCGGCCCTTGAACTTAAAGACGGAAGGGTAATAACCGGCAAAAACTCAAAACTTATGCACGCCGCGTCGAGCCTTGTCCTGAACGCTGTCAAAACACTAGCTAATATTCCCGATGAAATATTATTACTATCACCCCAGATAATAAATCAGATATCAAAATTAAAAGAAGGCATATTAAACCTTGAGCCGGAAAGCTTAGATCTGGAGGAGACCCTTATAGCTCTTTCCATTAGCGCGACGACAAACCATACCGCCGAGATAGCCCTTAAGAAACTTATCGATCTGCGAGGCTGCGAAATGCACATGACCCACATCCCTACGCCTGGTGATGAAGTGGGCCTGAAGATGCTCGGCGTAAACCTTACCTCGGACGGAAAATTCTCATCAAATAACCTGTTTGTGACATGATCTGAGCCACAATCTGCTCTTGACACAAGGCACGCACCGTGTTACAATACATTTAAGTTAATTATATGCAAATATATTTATATATGGATAAAGTTAATGTTCAGTTCGACAGGGAGCTTGAAGCATAAAGTAAGTAAAATATTACGCAACCTAACAGTTGTGGCCAGAGGGACGATCGTCTCTGCTGGCCTTTCGTGTTTTTAAGGCAAACAATGACCAATTCTCCGGAAAAAAAGAAAGTTTTGATCTTAGGTGGAGGCCCCAACAGGATAGGGCAGGGAATAGAATTCGATTACTGCTGCTGCCATGCCTCATTTGCGCTAAGAGAAGAAGGCGTGGAAAGTATAATGATAAATTGCAACCCGGAGACCGTTTCGACCGATTACGATACCTCTGATAAATTATACTTCGAACCTCTCACCGTTGAAGATGTCATGAGCATAGTAGACATAGAGAAACCTATGGGCGCAATAGTCCAGTTCGGAGGACAAACCCCGCTTAATATCTCAGGTGCGCTGGCAAACGCAGGTCTCAACATCCTGGGAACAAGCCCTGATTCCATCGATATAGCAGAAGACCGGAAACGTTTTCAGCAGATGCTCAAAAAACTGAAACTGATCCAGCCTGACAACGGGACAGCCACTTCGCCCGACGAGGCAACACAGGTTGCAAACCGTATAGGTTATCCGGTTGTCGTGCGCCCATCCTTTGTCCTGGGTGGAAGGGCAATGGAGATCGTCTACGATGAAAAAGGCCTAACAGACTATATGTCCAGAGCGATAGAGGCATCGCCCGAGCGCCCCATCCTTATAGACAAATTCTTAGAAGATGCCATAGAAGTCGATGTAGACGCTATAGCAGACGGCGATACGTGTGTAATAGGCGGAATACTTGAGCATATCGAAGAGGCCGGCATACACTCCGGCGACAGCGCAATGGTAATGCCGCCGCATACTTTAGGTAAAGATATAATTGACAACATCCGGAAAAATACATACGCCATGGCTATGGAGCTTAAGGTTAAAGGTCTGATGAACGTCCAGTATGCCGTAAAAAATAATATAGTCTACATCCTGGAAGTAAACCCGCGCGCATCTAGAACAGTTCCGTTTGTAAGTAAAGCAATTGGAGCGCCACTCGCAAAGCTGGCAACAAAAATAATGCTTGGTAAGAAATTAAAAGATCTGGGCTTCACAAAAGAGAAGACTATCAACTACGTCTGCGTAAAAGAATCCGTGTTTCCCTTTATCCGCTTTCCAGGTGTAGATGCGATCCTCGGGCCGGAAATGAAATCGACCGGTGAGGTGATGGGCATAGACACAACATTCGGAGCCGCTTATGCAAAAAGCCAGATCGCGGCAGGACAGAACCTTCCGATGTCAGGCAATGTTTTTATAAGCGTAAAAAATCAGGACAAGCGCAATATTATATTTATAGCCAAAAAACTTTTTGACCTTGGATTCAAAATAATGGCCACTCCCGGGACAGCCGACGCTTTAAGAAGCAGCGACATAGATGTCGAGGTTATACCAAAATTGCTAGAGGCAAGACCGAACATACTGGACCTCATGAAAGACGGTAAGGTCGCTCTCATAATAAATACTCCGTCAGGCAAGGCAACTAAGGAGGATGAAACCAAAATACGTTCACATGCGATCCTTCATAACGTTCCGCTTATCACAACCATCTCGGGCGCACAGGCGTCGGTAAACGGTATTGAAAACATGATGAAACATAAAAAAATATCTGTAAAACCATTGCAGGATTATCACCTAAAACTAGCAGGAAAGACATTAAAATGAAAGAGTATTGTGGAGTCGTAGGGATTTCTGGACATAAAAACGCCAGTCAAATGGCCTATCTGGCGCTATATGCGCTCCAGCATAGAGGCGAGGAGTCAGCCGGTATAGTAAGTTTCGATGGTAAAAAAGTTCATCTGCATAAAGGCATGGGTCTGGTCGGTGATCTTTTTAAAGAAGCCGATCTTAAAAAACTAAAAGGCTCGATGGCTATAGGCCATGTCCGATATTCGACTACGGGCTCAAGCACGGTTAAAAACGTACAGCCGCTGCTCATAAACCACAAAAAAGGTTTCATAGCCGTAGCTCATAACGGCAATCTCACAAACTCCGTCGAGTTAAGAAATGAACTCGAGGACAACGGCTCCATACTTCAAACAACGATGGACTCAGAGCTGATTGTCCATTTCCTTGTGCGCGACCATCAGAATAATTACAGATCCAAAATAATGCCTATCGCCCAGCGCATGGAAGGTGCCTATTCGTTTGTCATTATGATAAACGATGCCATATATGCCATGAGGGATCCTCACGGCTTCCGTCCGCTTTGCATAGGCAAGCTCGGCGACACATATATTGTCGCCAGCGAAACCTGCGCACTGGATATATTGCAGGCAACATACCTACGCGATGTTGAGCCGGGAGAGATCGTAATAATAGATAAAAGCGGCATTACATCACTGAAACCGCAGCAGCAGAAAAAACACGCCTTCTGTATATTTGAATATATTTACTTCTCGAGGCCGGATAGCAACATCTTCACTAAAAGCGTTTATCTGACACGGAAAAATCTGGGACGGACACTAGCAAAAGAGCATCCGGTAGACGCCGACATGGTAATGCCCATACCCGACTCCGGCACTTATGCCGCGCTCGGTTATGCGGAGGAGTCAAAAATACCTCTCGAGATGGGTTTTGTCCGCAATCACTACATAGGGAGAACCTTCATCCAGCCAAGCCAGCTCATCAGGGATTTTAAAGTGAAAGTTAAACTCAATCCGATCCGGGATGTATTAAAAGATAAGAGAGTAATAATAGTTGAGGATTCTATTGTGCGGGGCACAACTTCGCGTGGAAGAGTCCGGGCACTTCGCCAGGCAGGAGTAAAAGAGATACACATGAGAGTAAGCTGCCCGCCGCTTATCTCGCCGTGCTTTTACGGTATAGACTTCCCGACAAAGAAAGAACTGATAGCCTCTAACCATACGATAAAAGAGATACGGGATTTTATAGGCGTAGATTCCCTCGAATACCTGAGCCTTGACGGCATGCTTGATTCGATGATGCTGCCGAAGGAAGAGTTCTGCACAGCATGTTTTAACGGGGACTATCCGACTAAGATATGTAAACCGCCTTCAAAAAAAGCTCTTGAGAAAACCCGCTGCGCAGGGCTAACTATTAAATAAAATGGCACAAGAAAAAATACTAATATTAGACTTCGGTTCGCAATACAATCAGCTTATTGCAAGGAAAATACGCGAGCTTAGCGTATTCTGCGAAATAGTGCCTCCGACAATATCCATAGAGTCGATAAATTTATCTGAAACCAAAGGCATTATTCTGTCTGGCGGACCGGCAAGCGTATATGCTAAAGGTGCGCCAACCTGCGACCCCAGACTTTTTTCTCTGGGGATACCTGTCTTAGGTATATGTTACGGAATGCAGCTTATGGCAAAGACTCTGGGAGGAAAGGTTGACAGAGCGCCTTCGAGAGAATACGGACGCGCCACTTTCACGGTAGCTAATCACCGCTTATTATTTACGAAGATCCCCAAAAATAGCATCACCTGGATGAGCCATGGCGACAAGGTAAAGACAATGCCGCGCAATTTTAAACGGATAGGAATGTCGAAAAATACTTCAGTGGCAGCCTTTGGAAATTTTGATAAAAATTTATTCGGCGTTCAGTTCCATCCTGAAGTAGCCCATACCGAATACGGTAAAGAAGTGCTGAAAAATTTCGTAAAAGACATATGCTCGGCCAAATGCAACTGGTCCATGAAATCTTTTGTCAAAGAAACCATAGACGAGATACGCACAACTGCCGGCAAAGATAAAGTGATACTTGGACTATCCGGAGGGGTCGATTCTTCCGTAGCCGCCATTCTTATAAATAAAGCCATAGGACACAGACTCGCCTGCATATTCGTTGACAATGGTCTACTAAGAAAAAATGAAGCGCGTCTCGTCCGCGAGGTATTCCAAAAACATTTTAAGCTGAACCTGAAAGTAGTGGATGCTTCTGAAGAATTCCTCGTAGCGCTACGAGGGGTTGCTGATCCGGAAAAGAAACGGAAAATAATCGGCAGGACATTCATAAAAGTTTTCGATCGCGAAGCTAAAAAGATAGGCGGTGTTAAATTCCTGGCCCAGGGAACGCTTTATCCCGACCTCATTGAATCGCGCTCAGCATTCGGCGGCCCAAGCGCTACCATAAAAACACACCATAATGTGGGCGGATTACCTAAAAAGATGAATCTGAAACTCATTGAGCCGTTGAAATATCTTTTTAAAGATGAGGTAAGGAAAGTTGGTAAGGAGCTCCGGATACCCGCCGAGGTCCTCGGAAGACATCCATTCCCGGGACCAGGCTTAGCTGTCCGCATAATCGGCGACATCACAAAAGAACGCTGCGACATATTAAGAGAGGTTGACGACAGATTTATTCAGGTTTTAAGGAAAGAAGGGCTATATGACCAGATATGGCAGGCATTCGCAGTCCTGCTGCCGATAAAATCGGTTGGCGTTATGGGAGACGAGCGCACATATGAAAGCGTGGTAGCGATCCGCGCCGTAACAAGCGTCGATGGAATGACCGCAGATTGGGCCAAGATACCATACGATGTACTTGGAAAAATTTCCAACAGAATCATAAACGAAGTGAAAGGCGTAAACAGGGTAGCTTACGACATAAGTTCAAAGCCGCCCTCAACGATAGAGTGGGAATAATGCTGTGGAGAGTTGAAGTCCGGGAAAAGGCAGGTTTCTGCGATACGCTCGGCGAATCGGCAAGAAAAGATATTTCAGATATTGGATTCAAAAATAAGGTAAAAGAAGTCAAAACCGTTCAGGTTTATCTTATCGATGGAGACATTGATGAACGCGATATAAAAAAAATATGCGAAGGCCTGCTCATCGATCCGGTTACGCAGGAATATAAATATGACGGAAATGTTTTTAACGAAAAGAATTACAAGGTGGTTGAGATCGCATACAACCCCGGAGTTATGGATCCTGTTGAAGACAGCGCAAAAAAAGCTATCGATGATCTCGGCATAAAAGGAATCAAGTCCTTAAAGACGGCCAAAAAATATCTGATCCGCGGCGATTTATCTTACAGCGATATCCACTCTATTGCCGAAAAGATTTTATACAATAAAGTAATCCAGCACGTTGTTACAAAAACTTCCAGCCATATTCACCAGACACCTGTTTATCAGTTCAAAGTCCGATACGTAGAGATCCTTAACGCCGACGATAAAAAACTGCAGGTCATGTCTAAAAACGGTCAGCTATTTTTATCCATCGAAGAGATGAAGACCATACAGCGCTATTTTAAAAAACTTGGCCGTAATCCGACCGACTGCGAACTTGAAACCATAGCGCAGACATGGTCTGAACACTGCAAGCATAAGACATTCAGAGGAAAAATAGAATATAGGGAGGAAGGCGGCAAGGGTAAAGGCGCAAAAGTCACAACAATAGACAATCTCCTTAAATCCACGATAATGAAAGTAACGAAAGAATTAAATAGACCATGGTGCGTTTCTGTCTTCCATGACAATTCAGGCATTATACGCTTCGACGAAGAAAACAACATATGCTTTAAAGTCGAGACACACAACCACCCCTCAGCGCTGGAACCTTACGGCGGCGCAGGCACCGGCATAGGAGGTGTCATCCGCGATCCCATGGGAACCGGCTTAGGCGCAAAACCCATAATCAATACCGACGTTTTCTGTTTCGGCTACCCCGATTATCCTTATAAAAAACTACCTAAGGGCGCCCTCCACCCCAAAAGGATAATGAAAGGTGTGGTTTCCGGAGTGCGTGATTACGGCAACAGAATGGGCATCCCGACCACAAATGGTGCTGTATTATTTGATGAAAATTTTGTCGGCAACCCTCTCGTATTCTGCGGCAATGTGGGCATAATGCCGAAAAATAAATCCTTTAAAAAAGTATGCAAAGGCGATCTCGTAGTCGTAGTAGGCGGGAGAACAGGCAGGGACGGCATACACGGTGCAACATTCTCATCCGGTGAGCTGACGCATGAATCAAAAGGCACATCAGGTTCAGCAGTCCAGATAGGCAATCCTATCCAGGAAAAAAAGGTCGCAGACACTCTGTTGAAAGCACGCGATCTCGGGCTTTACAGCGCTCTGACAGATTGCGGCGCGGGCGGCCTGTCAAGCGCAGTAGGGGAGATGGGTGAGGAGCTTGGAGCAGAAGTCTACCTCGAAAAAGTCCCATTAAAATACAAAGGCCTTAATTACGATGAAATATGGATATCGGAAGCGCAGGAACGTATGGTGCTTTCCGTATCTCCCGAAAAAGTAGATGAACTGACAGCAATATTTGAAAGCGAAAATGTTGAAGCTACCGTCATAGGTAAATTTACAGGGAACGGACACCTGAAACTATTCTTTAATGGCGAATCCGTATGCGATATGGACATGGACTTCATACATAACGGCGGACCCGATATAAGCCGAAAAGCTATATGGAAGAAACAAAAATTTGCCGAACCTAAACCATCAACGGCAAAAGATCTAACCGGAGATTTGCTCACCCTTTTATCAAATCCCAACATAGCCAGCAAAGAATGGATAATCCGTCAGTACGACCACGAAGTCCAGGGCGGCAGCGTCTTAAAACCTCTGCAGGGCGTAGGGTGCGGACCGGGGGATGCCAGCATAACCAGGCCGATCCTAAGCTCAAGAAAAGGCATAATACTATCATGCGGAATAAATCCTGATTACGGCAAGATCGATCCATACTGGATGGCCGCAAGCGTAATAGACGAATCCTTACGCCAGATAGTTTCGGTCGGCGGAGATATGACCAAAGCTGCGATTCTCGACAATTTCTGCTGGGGCAATACAAATAAGCCGGACAGATTAGGCTCTCTGGTAAGGGCATCACAGGCCTGCTATGATATTGCAAAAGCATACGGCGTGCCTTTCATATCCGGCAAAGACAGCCTGAACAATGAGTACTCCACCGGCAAAAAAACTATTTCGATACCTCCGACGCTGCTTATATCATGCATAGCGGTCATGGATGATATAACGAAAGCCGTTTCGATGGATCTGAAAAAACCTGGCAGCTCAATCTATTTAGTCGGCCTGACCAAAGACGAGCTGGGCGGATCGCAATACTACAAGACAAAAGGCTTTCTCGGCAACAGCGTTCCGATGCTAGATCCTGTTTACAGCAAAAAGGTCCTGCAAGCTCTCACAAGATCCATAGCTAAAGGATGTGTAGCATCCTGCCACGATTGCTCAGAGGGCGGCTTGGCCGTAACTTTGGCGGAGATGGCATTCGCCGGCGGCTTGGGTATGGACATAAATTTAAACGAATACAAAAAACCTGACGCTCAGAAAATATTAAAAAATGAAACTCTTTTATTTTCTGAATCAAATACACGTTTTGTCGTAGAGGTTGCGGATGAAAAAACATTTGCTCAGTCAATGAAAGGTGCCCCTATATGGAAATTGGGCTGCGCAACAAATAACAGCACATTTAAAATATCCGGCACCGATGATAAAGTTATAATAAAAACAGAGATATCTAAACTTAAGGCGGCTTGGCAAAAGCCGTTCGCACAATTATGAGAAAACCAAAAGTCATAGTCCTGAGAACAGCCGGAACAAATTGCGACAAAGAAACAGCGTTCGCTTTTGAGGTTGCCGGCGCAGAAACAGAATTTGTTCATATAAACGAGCTTACCGGCCGCAGGCGGAAGCTGAACGATTGCCAGATACTTGCACTGCCGGGCGGATTCACATATGGCGATGACATCGCAAGCGGAAAGATCCTTGCAAATGAGCTGACCTATAAACTGCAAGACGGTTTACAAAAATTCATTTCGGACGGAAAACTCATAATCGGCATATGCAACGGCTTCCAGATACTGGTTAAGGCAGGGCTTCTGCCAAACTTATCCGGAGATTGCCAAACTATAGAAGCAACTCTTACGCTGAACGATTCAAACAAATTTGAAGACCGCTGGGTATATTTAAAGCGTGTTAAAAATCAGGCAGCAGCCAATAAATGCATATGGACGAAGGGGATAGATAAAGTCATACACCTGCCCGTAGCTCATGGAGAAGGAAAATTCATTCCACGGGACAGCAAAATACTTAAAACCCTTAAAGCAGAAGGGATGATAGCGTTGGAATACGTGGATGAAGACGGACAAAGAAAAGGCTATCCAGACAACCCTAACGGCTCCGTAGAAAACATAGCGGGAATCTGCAACAAAACCGGGCGGATATTCGGATTAATGCCGCATCCGGAAAGACATATATCTTTTTATCAGAACCCTTGCTGGACCAGGATTAAAAATAACGGACCGGTCAGGGAGGAGGGAGACGGGCTTAGCATATTTACAAATGGTGTAAATTTTGCGAAAAAACATTTGTAATATTTATGTATTTGTTATATATTATTACAAATGAATAAACTTGGCCTATATCAGAGATATAGGCACTTAGTAAGTTGCATTGCTTAACAAACTTGGGAGATTAGCTATGAAGATTATATCTATAGCAAATCAAAAAGGTGGTTGCGGTAAAACGACTACGGCAATAAACTTATCCAGCGCTCTTGCAGTTTCCGGTAAAAAAATACTTCTCATAGACCTTGATCCTCAGGCGCATGCCACATACGGATTGGGTCTTACGAACCAAGCCTCTGATAAATCTATTTACAATATCCTTACAGACAACACCGAAAGAAACCGCTCCTTAGCGGATTGCATATTAAATGTATCCAAGAATTTAGACGTTATACCATCCAGCATATTACTCAGCACTATTGAACAGGAATTAAAGGACAAAGAGGACGCCGTCTCAAAACTTCACGACATACTGTCCTCAGAACAGCTTGATTATGACTACGCTATAATTGATTGCCCGCCTTCTCTAGGTTTCTTGACTTTCAACGCTTTAAGAGCAGCAAACACGGTATTAGTTCCTATAGACATGAGCGCATTCTCACTTATGGGCGTTGCAAAACTGCTTGGAATGCTGGAACTTATAAAAGTTAAGATCAACCACTCGCCCAGAGTAAGCGCCGTCGCTACCATATTCGACAAGAGAAAAAAATATTCCCAGGTTATGTTCGACGAGATAAAATCATTATTCAAAGAACAAATGCTGGAAACGATCATAAGAATGAATGTGGCGCTTAAAAAAGCTGCATCAAAAGGCGTTTCTGTGCTCCAGCTCGACCCTGAATCAAACGGCGCGATCGATTATACCGCCTTGGCCAAAGAGATCACCAAATACGATACGCTGGAAATAGAGAAAAAACAGAGGTCCGACGATATTGAAAAAGCAATAATGGTAATAACTTCTTCGGAAGAAGCACAGTCCGATACGGTTTCCGCAGAAGCACCTTCGTTAATAGACAGCGTCAAATCACTATCTAGAGAGATCCGATTTGCGGTAGATGCACCTGCAGCAAAAGATATTTATATCGTTGGTGATTTCAACCATTGGAAGATGGATGAAAAAAGCCGCTTATCCAGAGGGTCTGATGGCAAATGGGAGAAAAACCTCGGCCTTTCCTCGGGAAGATATAAGTATAAATTTGTAATAGACGGTGAGTGGGTGCTCGATTCGCAAAATTCTGAACGCGTCCAGAACGCCTTTGGGACCTTCGATTCGATCATAAGCCTTTAATACCTTTACCGAAACATCTCCCAATAATCAAAAATTCTAAAAAAATAGAACCTGTTGCCGTCTTTTGATATAAAAAAAAGAGGATGGCAACAGCGCTTTGCAGGTATCATGTACCTAAGGCCCGAGAACGGGTCACTCTAGGCTGTTGTCATCCGTATATAAGTATACCTGAGCTTTTTATAAAATGCAAGGAACGGGACATTGAAAAACGAATACGATATTATAGTAATCGGGGGAGGCCACGCAGGCTGCGAAGCAAGCCTGGCTGCTGCCCGGATGGGCTGCAAAACCCTGCTTCTTACTATGAGCGCTGACACGATAGGCGCCCTATCCTGTAATCCTGCCATAGGCGGGCTTGCAAAAGGTCAGCTCGTCAAAGAGATAGGTGCATTAGGCGGATGGATGGCCAGGGCAACCGACGCCACAGCCATACAATTCCGTTTGCTAAACACCAGAAAAGGGCCTGCGGTCCGCTCTTCCCGCGCTCAGGTCGATAGGCATGCATATTGCAACTACATGAAGTCTGTTGTGAAAAATCAGGCAGGTCTTGATATTAGGGAAGGCATGGCCGAAGATCTGATAACTAAAAATGGCTCAATAACAGGGGTGAGAACATCTGTGGGTGACATTTACTCTGCTAAGGCTGCAATAGTAACAACTGGAACATTCTTAAATGGGCTCATACATATAGGGCTGGAACATTATGCAGGGGGGAGGATAGGGGAGAAGGCTTCAGAAAAGCTGTCCGACTCTTTAAAGAATATAGGTTTAAAATTGGGCAGGCTCAAGACAGGGACCTGCGCCAGGATAGATGGTACTAGCATAAATTTTGATAAACTTCCAATGCAGCGCGGAGATGCCGATTTTACACCTTTTTCATTCCAATCAGATAAAATAACGCGCGAACAGATGCCTTGTTATATTACCTACACGAATGAAAAAACCCATGAAATAATACGCTCAAACCTGGATCGGTCACCGCTATTTACAGGAGTAATAAAAGGTACTGGTGCAAGATATTGCCCATCTATCGAGGACAAAGTATATCGATTCCCAGAGCGCACAAGGCATCATATATTTCTGGAGCCGGAAAGCCGCAGCACTACAGAATATTACCCAAACGGCATATCAACAAGTCTGCCGGTAGACGTCCAGAAAGAAATGGTCGCTTCGATAGAAGGCCTCGAGAACGCAAAGATAGTAAAGCCCGCTTATGGCATCGAGTATGATTACGCAGATCCGACACAGCTATATCCTACGCTTGAAACTAAGATAATGCGGGGCCTTTATCTGGCTGGTCAGATAAACGGAACGACCGGATATGAAGAAGCTGCCAGCCTTGGACTAATGGCAGGCATAAACGCATCCTTAAAGATCAAAGGTAAAGAACCGCTAGTGCTGAACCGTTCGCAGGCCTACATAGGCGTATTAATAGATGACCTGGTTACTAAAGGCACTTCCGAGCCATACCGCATGTTCACATCCCGCGTTGAATATCGGCTGCTGATTCGGGAAGACAACGCAGACCTGCGCCTTGCAGACATAGGTCATGCTATCGGCCTGATAAATGATGATGCCTACAAAAAAACTACCGAAAAAAAAGAGCGCATTAAGAACGAGATCGCGCGCCTTAAAAAAACACGTCTTGAAAAAATTCTGCGCAGGCCGGATGCTTCATACAAAGATGTTGCAGACGAAAAAGCGACCGGACCGTTTTCCTGCGAAGAGATCAGGACGATCGAGACAGAAATAAAATACGAAGGTTATATAAGAAGACAGTTAAGAGAGATCGCCCGGCTGGATAAAATAGAAAAAGTAAAAATCCCGGAAAAGCTTGATTATATAAAAGTAGACGGTCTGTCTTCAGAAATACGCGAAAAACTTAAAAAAATAAAACCGGTAAATCTAGGACAAGCTGCAAGAATTTCCGGCGTAACACCGGCGGCAATATCTATCCTCATGGTTTATATTGAAAATGAACGGAGAAAAGCGAAGAAGCCGAAAAAATCATGAAACTTTACAATGACTACAGTTCGTATCTTAAAGATAAGTACGGCGGTAAAGTTTACCGCATAGGACTGGACGGTGGATTTTCATGCCCTAATCGCGACGGCACCAAAGGCTACAATGGCTGTCTCTACTGTAACGACAACGGCTCAAGATCTTCATATACAAAGCCTGCCGAAGATATAAAAACACAACTTGCCTCGCGTATCACATATTTAAAAAAGATGAAATCGGCCGACAAGTTTATCGCTTATTTCCAGGCGTTCACAAGCACATACGCTCCGGTAGACACGCTAAAAAAGACTTACGACCAGATAAAAGACTTCAATGAAATCGTAGGCCTGACAATAGGAACACGCCCCGATGCCGTAGATAAGGATAAAATCAAACTAATATCTTCATATAAAAATAAATATGAGGTCTGGCTGGAGTTCGGGCTGCAGTCTATACATAACAAAACGCTTGAGAGCATAAACAGAGGCCATACTTTTGAGGATTTTCTTGCGGCTTTGGAACTATCAAGAGAATTCGACATCCCCGTATGCGCACATGTAATACTCGGGCTTCCCGGCGAAACAAAAAAGGATATGATCGAAACAGCGCAAACACTCAGCAATCTTAAGGTTAACGCCGTAAAAATCCACCTTCTTCATATACTCAAGGGAAGTCCGATTGAAAAACTATATAAAAAAGGGGATGTAAAAGTAATGTCACAGGCTCAGTACGTTGCACTGGCATGCGACTTCCTGGAAAATATTTCACCTAATATAATCATACAAAGGCTAACGGGGGAGGGGGATAAATCAAACCACATAGCTCCTATCTGGGCATTAAATAAGATAGAAACCATAAACCTTATAGGTGATACCTTAAAAAAACGAGGCACCCATCAGGGGATTTACTGCAAACAAACCATTATATAGTAGTTCCGGACTTTATTCTGGCATTCTTTGGTATTATCACTATTCCATCTCTTATAAAGTAATTTTCACCATCAAAATTCTTCAGTCCTTTGGAGTTTCTTATCGTAACATTTTTACCTATGCGTGCGTTTTTGTCTACTATAGCCTTGTCTACAACAGTTCCGTCTCCGATTCCTATAGGTAAAAGATCTTTAGATTCCGGGCTTTCAAAGTAATCAGCGCCCATGAGCACCGCACGGGAAACACGGCAGCCTTTTCCTATAATAGACCTCAACCCGACCATAGAGTTACTCACAGATGCATCTTGGATAACAGATCCTTCACTTATAAGCGAGTTATCGATCCTGGAGCTAAATATTCTTGCGGAAGGCAGAAACCGAGGCCTGGTAAAGACTGATCCATTATAGAAAAACGAGAATTGTGCTTTAGAGGTTGCTATGCCCATGTTTACATCATAGAAAGACCTTATAGTTCCAACATCTTTCCAATAGCCATTAAATATATACCCGACCCCTTTTAAAGTTTTTATAGAATGGGGGATAACCTCCTTACCAAAATCAGTATCATTTCCGGCAAGCGCCTTCATTAAAGCTCCCGCATTAAATACATAAACACCCATGGATGCAAGATAATAGCTGCTTGCGGCAGACTGGTTGAAGAAGGCTTTGGGGGAGGCAAATTTATAACCTTTCAATTCAGGCTTAGTCTTTGGCTTCTCTTTGAAACTCAAAATTCTGCCATCACCGGACATTCTGAGAATACCGAATTCACGGACTTCTTTTTCTAAAACAGGTATCGCAGAAACTGTAAAGTCAGCTTTTTTCTCTCTGTGATAGTTAACTAATTCGCGATAATCCATATCGTAAAGATGATCACCTGAGAGTATTAATATTTCCTCATCGCCTTTAAGCTCGAGATGAAGCAGATTGCGCCTGACCGCATCAGCCGTGCCTTGAAACCAGTTTGTATTATCTACCGTCTGTTCAGCAGCCAATATGCGGACAAATGCCCTTGAAAAGTAATCAAAACGATAGGTGTTATTAATGTGGTTATT
The DNA here is from genome assembly GCA_041663425.1 of Candidatus Omnitrophota bacterium. Taxonomy (GTDB): domain Bacteria; phylum Omnitrophota; class Gorgyraeia; order 2-01-FULL-45-10; family 2-01-FULL-45-10; genus FEN-1322. The sequence continues at coordinate 42,030 of JBAYMS010000006.1, read as the reverse complement.
AAGAGACTCGGAATTAAACTGCGTTAAAACATAGATGTTTTTAAGGCCTGAATGCAGGCAATTACTTATAGGAATGTCAATAAGGCGATATTTGCCGCCTATTGGAACTGCTGGTTTAGACCTGTACATTGTTAATGGAAAAAGACGTTTACCTTGGCCGCCGCCTAAAATTAAAGCTATAACTCTTTTCATGATTTCAAACCTTTCGTTAGTATGTAGATAATTATATCATAAGAATCAGTAAATGCAAGGGCAGGTATGAATTTATTATAAGATATACAAGTCTATAACAAATAGGTAACGCAGAAATAAAGATTATCCACAGGAAGTGTGTATATTTATACAAATCATTGGCATTCAATAAGTTATATCAATATTCACCCATATACCTAGTTAACATAAGATATATTATAGGACATTGACTTGGAGGGTTTTGTATGGTATATATGGCAGTTGTTTATAAAGGCTTGGCACCCACTAATTATCTTTTATTGCTACAGGAATATTCTTAATATTGATTACTTTTTGGCAGGCGTTTTTTTAAGTATAAATTTTAGGGCTTGGCCGGAGCGATCTGTTTATGCAGCGGGAAAAGCGCTATCGATGCCATATGAACTAGCTCCTTTACCAGAGATATATCCTTTTCGGAGAAATCCACATCTTTTCTGGCTATATTAAGGTTTATTACCCCATAAACCTCATGAGCATCCCCTTTAGTAAACGGTACGATCATCGAAGATTGGATATCCCGTCTTTTCATTTTTTGCGACAGATTATTCTTATCTTCGTCTTTTGGCAGGATTATAGCCTGGGCTGTCTGAGCAGCTATGCCGGCTATGCCTTCCCCCATCCTCATGGTCGTCTGCTTCACTATGTTTTTATCGAGTTTTGAGGCAACTTTTATATGCAGTCTGTTGGTCTTATCTATAGTCATGACAGAACCGGAATCCGCGCCTAAGGCAAGCGTGCAGGAATCAAGAAGGCTACTCAATATCTTTTCTTCATAATATCTGGAGAATATAGGATCCAGCTCCACAACTTCAGGCGCTATTTCTCCAAGCCGTTTCTTATGATACCCGGTCTGAGCCATGTATGAAGTTGTATCTTTGATGAGGTTTATTATGGTCTGGATCTTATTGTAGGAAAATACATTGATCTCTATCAGAGCATCCATAAGCTCTTCTAATTTAATGCCAATTTTCTGCGCGTCTTCAGTATATTCGGATATTGATTTTCGCGACTTAAGGATTATAGGCCCCAATATTATATAAGCGACGATTTTATTACCAACAGCCGTTATCGGGACAACAAAAACATCAAGCCCCAGCGAACATTTAAAGCTTGTTGTCTTTTTTATATCAAGCGCTGTCAGCGTATCATCTTTGCCTATCAGGCAATTGCCGCAATTTTCCTGCTCATTATTTATTTTAGAAAGGATTTCAGTGCAAAGCCGGTTAGACCGGCTCGTTTCGGAGAGATATTTTCCTTCCGGGGATACGGTTCGTAGCGTTACTTCCAGCGCCTCAGAGAATTGATCCTGAATTTTCTGCCAATCTTCAAGGCTCACTAGATCTGCAAGATTCAGATCCTTATATAACATTAATTAAATTAGGCCTTTTATTTTTGATTCTGAACAAGATTATACTTACGTAATTTATTATAAAGAGTCGTTCTGTTAACGCCCAGTTTTATGGCGGCTTTCTTTTTATTCCAGCCTACTTCCTCTAGTATCTTTAATATATAAACCTTCTCGGGGTCTTTAAGCGCATCCCTGAGAGAGGACGTGTCCTGCAGGTTCTGAGCATCAAAAACAGGCTCCGCAGGCCTTGCTGCCTTTGTAATAATTTCCGGCAGGTCGTCCATCTTAATGACGTTATCTATATCGAGTATTATCGCTCTCTCGATAATATTCTCGAGCTCTCGGATATTTCCCGGCCAATCATAGCTTGTCAGCAAAGATAAAGCATCCTGGGATACGCCATCCATCTTTTTATGATTTTCCTTAGCATAAAGATTTATAAAATGGTTAACCAAAAGCACAAGATCCTGCTTCCTTTTTCTCAGGGGAGGTATATTTATAGATATGACATTGAGACGATAATAAAGGTCTTCCCTGAACTTTTTTTCAGCGACTATCTTCTCCAGGTCCTGGTTAGTAGATGCGATTATACGGACATCTACCTTCATCGTTTTATGATCCCCCACCCTTTCAAATTCTTTTTGCTGCAGCACCCTTAACAACTTCACTTGGAGGTCGAGCGAGAAAGAATCTATATCATCAAGAAGTATGGTGCCGCCATGCGCAAGCTCAAACCTGCCCTTACGGTCATTTATAGCTCCAGTGAAAGAGCCTTTCGTATGACCAAATAACTCACTTTCAATGATCTCTCGAGGAAGAGCACCGCATGACATTTCTATAAATGGCTTATCCCTGCGCTTCTTATCTGCCTGATGTATTGCGCGAGCTATAACCCTTTTACCCGTCCCGCTCTCGCCCCGCAGGAGTATGGTGGCTTTTGAATTTGAGATTCTTTCTATGAGTGAATATATGTCTTTCATCGTACCTACAAGGCCGTAGAAAGTTTCTTCCTTAGGATTTATTTTCTGAATAACCGGCTCGCCTTCTGCCGGCGCCTTGTTTGCAAGAGCCTTTTCTATCGCAGAGAAAACCTTTGCATCTTCGACGGGTTTTACAAGATAATCAAACGCGCCCATCTCCACACTATCCAGCGCATTATCAATATTGCCGTAGGACGTCAAAACAAGAACTTCCGCAGGATATGACTGGCCCTTTATTATCTTCAATAGCTCGACACCTTCATTGGTGTCGATATCGGTAAGCACAAGGTGGTAGGATTTTTCTTCCAAACAGGCGATAGACTCGTCTATTGAATCGGTTATATCTACTGTATAGCCTGAACGCGACAGCAGCTCATAAAGAGACTTCTGCAGCAACTTATCGCTATTTAAAACAAGGATCCGGTATTTTGTCATATCGGTTTTTATCATATACGCTCACAGGTAAATAAAGTTGAAATTCTTATTTGCTGGTATCGGGCATCTTACGTATTTCTTCTTCCATCTTCTTTGCGTAATTATTCAGCTTATTCAGAAGAAGCGATGTTTTTCTTATTCCTTCTTTAGATTCCAGAAGAAACTGCCTACCCTGAGGATTTTCACCTATTGACTGTAAAGCCAGGTTTATGAAGCGATTGGTTGCGTCGATGGGGCTATATAATTCATTTATTATTCCTTTGCTGATCTCGCCCATTGTCGCTAATTTCTTATACTTCGTCGCCCGACCCCTAATCTTGCGAGTCCTCACACCTTTATCTTGCTTGTCTAATGTTATCATATTATTATGTTTTTGCCAAATCCTTTATCTAACTTTTTTAAATACTAATGTTTTTACTTTTTAGCCTTTATTTCCTCGATTTTTTTGTTAAGCAACTTTATCATCCGAGGATCTTTTATTTTATCCATAACATATTTATAGAGCTCGATTGCTTTTTCAGGCTGATTCAATTTTTTTATGTATATATTTTCAACATATGGTAAAAGCTGCATAAATGACAGCCTGGACGCATACTTGTGCAGCGTTTTGTCCACCATATTTCCAGCGGCTTCATAATCATTCATGTTCAGATACGACTGGATCAATAAGACAGATGCGGTATACCCCAAAACTTTATTTGAATACTCTTTTTCCATATTGCTATAAAAATTAACCGCTTCTTTATAAGCGCTCCTGGCCTCAGCATCCTTCCCCTTGGCCTCATAATACTTTCCTATATATATAGGGATCTGCATTCCAAGCTGCGTATGTGGATATTTTTCTTCCAGTATTTTAAATTCAGCCAAAGCCTTACTCCAGCTCCCCTGCTTCTCGTAAGCTGTCCCGAGTAAAAATTGGGCAGTGCTCAGCAGTTCGGCATCGGCGGCATAGGTCTTTTCTATTGTTGCTGCGAAGGCAGCAGCTTCACTATATTTTTTATTAGCAACGTAAAATTCCATCAAGGCTATATGCGCGATCTTGGCAGATCTTGTGCCCGGATATTTACTGATCAGTGTTTTGAGGTCACGCTCTACGGCGGCAAGCTGAGCCGGCGGAGCAGCATCCGGATTTAGCGAGATGGCTGACGCACCCTTCATTATCTTATAGAGGAGCTTTTCTGAGGCATACTCACCACCCGAACCTAAAAATGCCAGGGTCGCATATACCGCTATAAGAATTACCGTTAAAGCTACTATTATCTTTTTCATTTAGCCTTTTTTGTATCCAGCAAAAATTGGGTCATGACCATCAATATAAAGCAATCGACAAATACCGCCGTAACTATAGTAAGAAGTGTTATATAGAATCCTACTTCCGGAAACGTCTTGTCCATTATGGGAGACAGAAATGAACTCATTATAAGAGACGGAAGATAAAAAGACAGCGGAACAAGTATCAGACAAAATACTTTTATGAAATTCATAACGCTCTTCACCACACTGCCTGCAATAGCTTTAAGAAGTGATTTTTTATCAAGAATAATAAGAGGTATCGTTGATATGAAAAGAGTCTGAATAAAAACAAATGTAACGAATAACAGGCTTACCGTCCCTGCCGAATAGAGCCCGGGAGATATTTTAAACATGTGACGCGATATAAATCTCATGCCTTTAAAGAAAACAACGCTCTCCGCTTTTTCCAAAACCGCCATTAATGTCACATATATCAGGCCATAACCGACAAAAGTGAGATATCTTTTGGCCGTATTTTTCACTATAGCTTTCACTATCACCGGAAGGCCTGCGCGAATATTTACAAATATTTGGACGGCTACAGCGGCAAGGAATACGCTGATGAATACATAAACAAAAGTCTGGCCATAATAAAATAACTTCGGAAGAATTGAAATACTTGCAGGATAATGAAGATACGCTTCACCGAAGAATTTTTTTATGATAGGACCGAATAATCCGGAAAGCGGTGCCCTGGCAGAAAAATAGGCAAGCTCAAGAACCAAGCACTCTATAAGTCCTATAATTATAAAAGGGGCTAAAACGATCCGATTTTGCAAGATCAGTTCAAAAGTTTTGACCCAATTTGTCTTAATATTATATTTCATATGTCCTAATATTATATAGTGAATTAACTGTTTGTAAAGAAAAAAGGGGTAAATATCTCGAAGCTATACTTACCCCTTTCAAAAACATTACACTCCATCCATCTCCCGAGTTTAATAAAATATAATAATTACGGTGAGGGAGCATAAAACTTTAGGCTTTATGCTCGCCCCACATAAGCATGCTTACTGGTTCAAGCAAAGCCTCTACCGTATAAATACGGTAAAGACTATGCCGTGAACTTCCTTCTAAGCTTGCCGACTAACCCGATCAAGCCTATTCCAAGAAGCGCTACGCTTCCAGGTTCCGGCGTTTTAAATGTTCCGTCATCCGGAAGCTGATCATCCTCTGGGTTACCACCATTATCTAGCAATATAAAACCAGCAAAGCTAGTGTCTGGTGTGCTAGATACCATCCCGGTTGGAATATAGAACTCTACGACCGAACCCATGGCAGCAAACGCTGATCCAGAAACTACTGCACCGGTTCCGTCAGTAATGACCAAACCAGTTGCGCGGTATTCTATTATTCTATCATCCGCATCCTCGTAATCCCCATCCTGGTTCATGTCTAAAGCGGTTAAGTATACTACGGGCATCTTTTTTATGGGATCCAACGTTACAAATGTCGGGGTTCCATAAAGCTCCCACATCATATACAACCCATCGCTTGCTCCTCCGCTTCGTGCCGATAGAATCTTTAGGCTGCTGATATCATATGCATCTGGAATCCCAGATTCATTAACATCCGCTGCGCTTATAAGCAATCCTGATGTCCATTCTCCGACACCCATGCTTCCATCGATTACAGGAACTGCAAACGCACTGCCAGCTGACATAATCAGCACTGCAGCTACTAACACGATTATCTTCTTCAATTATTTCACCTCCTTCCATTCTTTTAATTTTAAAATTACAACTAAAATTTAAATACTGCGTTTTTTTCTATTTCTCAGCTTCAACAATCCACACAACCCCAATCCAACTAAAGACATCGTAGCGGGCTCAGGAGTCGTAGGACCTGCATCCTGACACCAATCAACATCATTTGCAGGAGAGGTGTAGTAACTTTTACATCCATACTTACCGACAGCGTCAAAATGAACTTCCGAAAACGACGAGCTCTTGACAGTGAATGTTGTCCAGCTCTTAGCCTTACTCGTTATATCTTCATTGCCGGTGCTATCTGTCGATAAATATGTATATTTACTTGGCTTCAAAACTGCATAAACACCATCTATATCGTGGTCTTCACCTTTATATGGATTGGTGAGCGTGAAATCAGAATAATCAAACGTCTGTTCTTTGCCGTATGCGTCAGCGATAGTTATGCTTCCGCTGGTTTCACCTTTATGCACAGCAACTATCAATCCTACATCGTAAGCATAAGCGTTGCCGTCATTATACAAATACATTGTGAACGGCATATTTTTTGTGCAGTAACTTTCATTTTGCCATCCAGAGGCAGAATCCACATACCCCACACCACCTGCTGCAAAATTATTCGGATCGGTGCTCAGCCATAACTTCGGAGCGTAAGTAGTGCACGCTTGTGCATTAGCAGAGGAAAACAAAACCAGTGCCAATAAAAATAAACAAGTGATCTTTTTCATTATTTACTCCTGCGTTTCAAACCAAGAAGTCCGAACAAACCTAAACCTAAAAGCGACATGGTCGCCGGTTCCGGTGTATGTGTAACTGCCAGGTCTATATAATCGTTTCCACACGTTTCCGTCCAGCGTATAGCGCCCTCCCCATTAGCAGCATCCCCAAAATACCATTCTGGTATAGCTATTTCCATGACCCAGTGATCGTTTGCTAATCCGGTGCCGTAATAGGTATGCTCGTATATAAAATCGGTCAATCCGATCTCTGTCCCCGTGCCATCTATCATAGTTGTCATGATAGTCCCTCCCCACAAAGGAGTCTTGTTCCATGAAGGGTTCATATAAAACATTCCGGCATCAACTCCGGTTGTCTTAAGGCCATACACCGTCCCATCTGCCAGTTTGAAATATATATCACCCGGCGTCTCACTTGCCCAACCGGTGGAAGGATGCCCTGTAACTATCGCAATATATACCTTGCCTCCACTTCTCTGAAAATATATGGCTTCAGCATCAAATTTCTGGCCGCCGTATCCTGGGACAAGATAATCTTTATATTGATCTTCTACCGCATATTGTACGCCAGGGGAAGGATTCCAGTCAGAAGCTCCATACGCACCGGGCGTAACATCCCAGTCGTCCAGATATCCGTTTACGGTTAGTGCCGCAAGAGCATTCGCTGGACTAAAAACTGCGAACACTGCAAGAATAATAAAGCAAACTGCCGCAAGCAAATTTTTTTTCATTTTAGTGCGCCCCTTTTCCTCTCGCTGATACTATCACTGTCCGCGCAAGTATTCTTAGGTCAACCAAAAAACACATCTCTCTTATATAGAGAAGGTCATATTTAACTTTTTTTCTTACATCGGCTATCGTCTCATCGTATTTATGACGAACCTGAGCAAGGCCGGTTATGCCTGGCCTTACCTGAATACGTTTTTTATAGTCAAGTATCTCTTCGCAAAGCTTTTCAACAAACACAGGCCTTTCCGGTCTTGGACCTACTATGCTCATATCGCCCCTGACAACATTGTATAGCTGCGGCAATTCGTCAAGATGCAGCTTACGTATAACACTGCCATATTTTATGAGCCTGGGGTCATTCTCACGTGCCCACATAGGGCCCGTATCTTTTTCCGCATCTATCCTCATAGTGCGAAGTTTATATATATAGAACAACCTACCTTCCAATCCTACTCTCTCCTGCTTAAAAAATGCCGGACCAGGAGATACGAGCTTAATAAAAAGAGCTGTAAACCCGATAACCGGCGACAGCATTACTACGCCTAAAGAAGCAACTATTATATCCAGAACTCTTTTAAATTCCTGGAACCGTTTACGTGCAAATCGGACTATCCAACCTACAATACCGGTAGATACAATCACTGTAGTGGTAGGCTCCGGCACAACGAATGGGATTTTCCCCTGTGCTTGCGCATAGCAAATACTCACTAGTGAAAATAACGATAGGACAACAAAAGCAAAAACCATCATGTAATGAGTGTTGCGCGGAGACTTATTGTATCTACGAATAACCATGTAGACATCAAAGTCTTTCCGTATTTGCTTTACGATAAGTTTTAGTGTGTCTATAAAATTTTTCATTACTACTTAGATAAGCAATAAGCGTGCCAAACGGGTATTTGCAGAAATTTTAATGCTAAAAATACAGATTATAACTGTATGATAATAAAGGAGTTATGAAATAATATTTGTTGTAGACTATGTTCATCTATGACAAACTATGACAGTCATTGATAGTCGATTGGAGAAAAGTGGACATTACTTAAGATAGGTGTTGAGGTTAGCGGACAGTCTAAGAGAGCTTATTTAATATGATGATGGTCTCGGAGAGAAATTCTTCTACGCTAGGCAGAGTAGCCTCTTCGCTGCCTTTTAAAGACATAGATACGCGTATAGTCGCTCCGGGAATTTGTTTACCAAATATCTGGTGAAGCGCAAGATAAGCCTGTTGAAGAAAAAAATTATCGGTATACATCCCCCCTGCCCTGTAGCAGTAGAGGACCAATTCTTTAAGAGAGTTTTTCTTTTCAATATATAATTTATTAACAGCAAAAGTCTGTTTGTTAACTTTTACTTTTTCTGTTTTTTTATCCACTATCTCTATACCGCTTCCAATAAGGCATACTTCGGGCGGATGAAATACGGCTCTATTGGTCTCGGAATAGATTATGAACAAAAACAATCTTTCGCCAGCCGCATTTTTATACTCACGCGATATCAGGTTTCTGGTTTCCAGGATAGAGTATTCTTTCTCAGTTATGAGAAGGTCTCTCCCCTGCCAGCCAAGCACGTTCTGCGGAAAGGCAGAGATATTCAGTTTATCATGCGCAACCTTTTCACGCAGATAAAGATTAAGCGAGAAAAAACTCGTTACGGCCAACAATATAACGATCGCCGAAAATCCGATTGTATTTTTATTGATAGGCATTCTTTTTAGGCTCCAGAAGATTTGATACAGTATACAATCCGGCAAAAGCTATCGCAAAAACTAAGAACCCGGTGAAGTCATGGAAAAACCCCATCGCAACCTTTTCGCCATACAGGTCATTCACAGCGGCCAGCAGAACTATCCTTACAATATTTGACACTATAGCAATTGGGGCCGAAGATACGAATATGACTGCTTTTTTAACAAAAGTTGTTTTCACTATATAAGAAAATAACAGTCCGAGCGTCAGTAGAGATATCAGCGAACGCAGCCCGCTGCAGGGCGCTTCCACTATCGTGTGTGAATGCGGCATCACTATAACACTACCGTCTCTAACACAGGGAAAGCCTACTTTATTAAGCACAAAAGTAGCAGCCTGAGCCGCGAATAGCTTAAGTTTTACGGTCAGATTGCCTATGATAACCAGCGGAAGCGGTATCATCGCAAGAAGAAAAAATATCGGGAAAGTCAGATTGCGCACCATCTCCTTGCCAAAGAAGAATAGTATCATTCCGTAGATAGCGATTACGAGAGAGAAGCCTGAAACAAAATAGATCTTGAGCGACGCACATACTATGTTGATCACTAAGCATGCGGCGACTATCCATAGACCTGACATCGCGCTTACCTGCTTTATTTTTTTGAGCATCTCCCACCTCTGCCACACTATCACCAAAGAGACTATAGGGATCAGGATACCGTGGCCGTAATATGATTCCTTCGCGAACCATCTGTCAGCCATCCATAGTATGGTGGGAATGTATGCGATCACCAAAAGCACCGAACAAGACGCAATCTGTATCATTCTTTTTATATTCACTTTGATTTCTCCCATGCTATATTCTGTTTTCCGGTAATAAATCTGTGGAGGCCGGCTATGGCCGTAAAATTTAAAAGACAGAACATGTAAGCCGTAGACGCTATCTTTGCAATAAGACGTTTTCTTTTGGTTTCATAAGTGAAGCTGCCCAAAATGGCAAGCACATAAAATATTATCTGACATATAAAAAAGAATGAGTAAGGATATTGACCCGATATAAAAAGATTGCTCACAAACAACGATATCATAAAAAATGGCGCAAGCACTCGTAATAATTTATGAGATATAAAATATATAGCTACCGGACTTTTGCAGGGCACGAGCAGATCCCTGAATAATGAAAAAGCCTGATAATTGCCAGCCAGAGTCCTCACCTTTCTCCTGTATTCTTCTTCGGGTGTAAATGCAGGCTTATCATAAGCTCTGGCCTCTTCGTCCCATACAGAGCGATAACCTTGCCTGACTATCGCCAAAGGTGTAGCCACATCATCCAGGATCGTGTCTTTGGGGAGCGGTGTATATAGTTTTCTTCTTATAGCATAAATAGCACCGGTAGCGCCTATCATTGAATGCACGGCACTTTCGCTCTTTCTCATCATCTTTTCATAATTCCAGTAAAAACCTACCCCCTCCGAAACACCGTTATCTGAATCGCTTTTTTCAAATACCAGTTCTCCGCTGACGCACCCGACTTTATCGTCAGCAAAATTCGCGGCCAGTTGGGATATAGCATTTTTATCAAATAACTGGCGGGCATCACAGAATACAAGGACATCGCCGCCAGCTTTCCCGACCAGGTCATTGAGAACGCTGGGCTTCCCCCTTCTATCAGGAAATACAAATACCTTAACCTTATTTTTTGAAAGATGCGACAATATCTCAGCCGTCTTATCGTTCGAGCCGTCAGATCCTACCAGGATTTCAAATTTTTCCGGAGGATAGTCAGACCGCAGCAGATTCTCTATCTTCTGCTCTATATGATCCTCTTCATTGTATGCGGAAATTATTACGGAGATATTCGGTTTGTGCGCCATATCTTTTTTCACTTTATCTGCGGAAAGCTTTGCATGCAGCGCTAAAAATAAAGGGTATCCCAGATACGTATAAAATAAAGCTACAGCTGATATCCAGAATATAAAAGTCATTTAAGTATCCTCGATCTCAATAGATCATAGCCCTTGTCACCGAGGATTGCTCTGGATGACTTTTTTATAAAGGACATAGTCTTATCTTTAAGAGATGGCCCATTATCTACAGCATGCATAAAATGTTTCATGTCCCAATCTGCCCGGACGGCTATCCGGCCGCACAAAAAATCTCCGGAGTCATCAGGATCCGAAGTAAATACTTTAACATAACCATATTCCCTGATCTTATTAATAACCTTTTTATTGCACAGGCCGCGCGGTATAGAGATAGTTTCTATAGGCGTTTTCAGTTTGTCTTCAAGAAGTTTCTTCGAACTGCCAAATTCATATCCAAGATCTTCATCATTCAGCGTAGTAAGCACACGATGAGACATCCCGTGCGACCCTATGATCATACCGCCGTGTTTGAGTTCGCTTATCTGATCCCAATTCATGTATCCGGGTGCACCCACCCATTCACCTATTATAAAGAAATATGCCAGCACATTGAATTCCTTTAAGATAGGATACGCTTTAGTATAGCTGGTAATGTCGCCGTCGTCAAAAGTAATAACGACATCTTTACCGCGCAAATATTCCAGCTGCCCTCTGAAAGCATCTTCAGATACGCAATACAGCTGTGCGCCGGCCTCCCGGACGCTATTATTTATTGAGTGATACGCTAGTATTCTCATATTTATCCGTTAATTTAAATTTGAATGATGAAAAATTATCTTCACCCAAAACCCCTATGCGCTTTATCTCGAACAAGTCCTGCCCCCTGTAGTTGATACCAGGATTAACTGAAAAAGCACAGGACAGCCCGGTTTCCCTTACAATATTTTTTACCTGTTCATTATAATGACCGTATGGATAGCAGAAGGCAATATCCTTACTGCCAAAAATATTCTTTAAAGCATCACGCGAGCCGATTATTTCATTCTTGGCATCCTCTGAACTTATCTGGTCCAGATGCGGATGGGTCCTGGTATGCGCGCCGAACGCAATACCTTTCCCTATCATATCTCTTATCTCTGTCATATTCAGATAATCTCTTTTCCATGGAACTTTAGCATACCGCGGCCTCTTATTATCGGTATTTATATAGTCCGTTGTCAGAAATACGATGGCCGGAAAACGATGCCTAGTCAATGTCGGAAGAGCGTTAATATAATTATCCCTGTATCCATCGTCAAACGTTATCAGGATCTTTGTCTTTGCAGACTTATCCTGTTTAACTTCGCCGCGAAGAAAACGCAGCGCTTCATCTATACCCACAACCTGAAATTTGTTCCTATAGATGCTTAAGAAAAGCATCTGAGACGCAAACTCTTTAGGAGTGACTACCAGCGGACCTTTAGGTAATTTACTATTCACACGATGATACATCAGCACTATCAGGCCGTCATGCGTGGTGAATCTGCCGAACAGCTGTCCGATCTTTCGTAATAGACTCATACCCTACCTCTTTTTTATTTCTGGGAAATTTTCACTAATTTTATCCTTGATCACAATACTGCCCATAGGCTCTTCCCCTTTCAGGAAAGTGATGTTGGTAGGAACAGCCACATCTGTTATCTCTATAGTATAACTCGAAGCGTCCTCCCTAAGAACTACATTGTCAGGATTAAAGGGTTCGTCAGCGTCGCCAATATAAATAACATTTATAAGATCGCGCTCCAGTTTCTTATCCTGCGGAACAAGTTCAATACGCCAGGTGCCGGATTCCTGCCATTTACCGCCAATTTGTTCCTCGACCCGCGTTAATTCTTTGGCAGGCACAGGAATATTTCTCGGTTTAGATCCATCAACCCAGTATTCATATCCGCTACCACCTATCTTTCGGATAAGGAAATCGTCAGCCTTCAGCACTTTTAAAAATAGCTCTGAAGTATTAAAAACATTTTTCGCTTTAAGGAAATTTCCTCTATACCATTCTATATGGCCGGGCACTTCTTCTTTAATTTTTTGTCCTGAAATCTTAGGCTCTGAAACAAAATGCATCAGCCACTTCATCTGAAAATTTTGTTTCTTCAGTTTTACTTTATCATATATCACAAGATATGCCTTATTCTCTTTTCTTACAAATACAAGCGTCCGATAATATTTATCGAGCCTATCGCGGTAGGCCTTATGAGCATCGCCTACAACATAATCATAGTATGGGGTAGTTTTAAATGCCGCCAAATCCGACCAGTCGGCATAAGGATTGTGCAGGAATGTGTCAGTTTGTCCAAATTTGGTCGGAGCGCCGAAAGCCCTGGTGAATACTTCATCAATTCCTCCAGGATCAGATCTGCCGAATTTTCTAGGCCCATCCTTCATGGATGGATCCAAGACAAGCAGATCATTGTGTGCTACTGTGGTTTTTTGGTAAGAAAAATAATTTTGCTGCCCGCCATATCCATCATATACTCCTGAATCTGTAGACAAGACACCGTCCTTATATATAACGAAGGTATTTATATCGAAATCCCCGTGACTTGTCTTTGTATACGCAGGCGAAGATCGGAAACCAACACAAACAGGCTTACCGGCCCAGCCAGTTCTCATATAAGCCTCATTTCCGCCTGGGAATAATATTCCCAGAGGAAGCTTCTCAGGAGCCGCCGCAGCATCTTTTTGATTCTCACCTAAATCATAAAAAAGAAATTTTGCTATTGGACGTAATTCACTTATCTCGCCATAGCCTGCCATGGTAAGCATCCAGCTGGACACATTGAATTCACGTTCTACAAGCCATCTAATATAAGGATTATCCTGAGCAAGCGGCAGCGTCCTGCCAAAGAATGCCTTCACTTTCCACGCTAATGGGGTATTTTTATAGGAAACACAACCCGCTGCGGCATAACACACACCATGATGAAATATTTCTCTGCCCCTGTCGAAATCAATACGGTACAGAATATAATTTGCAGCATTTTTACACCAGCCAAACTCACCATCTATCAGATTTATGCCAGTGGCGGACCTTAAAGCCAGGAACCAGTCTACGCCATCCGCACCGTTATAATAACCTTCAAAAGGCGTTCCATCAGCTGCGTATGCATACATTCTGGCTGCGTCGCCCCAATACCAATCATAATTCCATCTGGCCTTGTATATAAATTCAGCGTCTGGATCATGATGAGCCAATGCTATCTCCGGCCAGACACGATATGAATCAAACATCCACTCCTCACGATGAAAAGTTTCGCCAGACTCTTTAAGACCGCCCCTGATAGCATCCGCTCGTTTTTTAATACCTGCTGCTTTAGAGAGTTTTTTGACAACATATTTGCGCTGATCATCACTCATAGCATTATATACCCAGTCAAAAGCAAGAGCCATTTTGCCAACTTCCTGCGCTATGAAACGCGAATCTCCCGCGAGAGGATCTTTTTCCATGAGCATTTGAATAACTTGACGCGCGCATCTGCCAGCAGCATCCGGATTGTCTTTCTCAAGCATCAAATACACAAATGCCAGATTTACTATCTCGCCCTTCTCGGCCAACCCCAAGACATCTTCAAAAGCATTCAGCCGGAATCTTTTATCTTTCAGCCGCTCCCTATACTTTTCCACGTCTTCGGGCGTAATGAAAATCCGAGGATGGTCTTCTCTTATTTTCATATTGGCAAGTTTTTTTTCAAGCCTCTCAACCCGGGACAGGCCTTCAGGATCCCCATAGATAGGGCCATCTTTTGCCGCATCCAAATCGATATTAACTGCCACTGGTTTCTCATCAAATGCATGCGTTATTTTTTCAACACTGCTGTTTATTTTCTGGATCGTGCCGCTGCGCCGAGCTACTTTATCCATTAGAACTCCGGCCTTCTCAAAAGCAGCTGTGCCGCTCATCTTAACAAATAACAGACAGCAAACGATGATACTAATTATGATTATTAATAGTTTTCTGTATTTCACTGAACCTCTTCTCCCACGAATTGAGCGATGCAAAATTAACCCTATCATCGACCATGGTTTTAATATTATTTTTTAGACATTTTTCTATCTTCGTCAAAAAATCTTCACGATCTTTCGCTATTTCAATAACGTTTTCGTATTTTACAGCCTCCGGAATAGCTATAGAAACCACGGGTTTGCCCGCAGACAAATATTCCAGTATTTTCAATGGGTGCGAATTCATAGTAAGCTCGTTTAAATTAAATGGCAGCATTGCCACATCGAAGAAACGGCTATATTTATACAGCTCCTCGTATGGCTTCACCGGTAAATAGTGTATATTTTTTGCTTTCGGAGGAGCATCTTTAAGTACGTCTATTTTCCCCACAAAAACAAATGACCAATCAGGTTTTTTATCGGCAATGAATTTCACAAGATCATAGTCAATCCAATCGGATGATATTAGTCCGTAGAAACCTATGATCGGCCCGGTTATATCGGATATGTCTTTTGGTTTATCGACCGTTTGCTCTGTAATCGCCTTATTGAATAGCTCAAAATCAACACCGTGAGGCGAGTAAAATGCGTTCTTATTTAAAGCGAGTTTCTTCTCGTATAGTGTCTTTGATACAGCAAATACCGCATCCGCTTTTTTTGTCAGCGCCTCATCCAGCTTACTTATTACACCCGAGGGGACTCCTTTAAAAGCGCTCATTTCATCTACGCAGTAATATATAAGTTTACGCTTGGGGATCTTATTCACCACTCCCAGTGAATTCGGAAGGAACGTCCATATGTCTGGACGCTTAACCCCAAATTTCGCCATTATGCATTTAATTTGCAGGGTTATTATGAAATTATTTAAAAACCTGACACCGCCAATCCCCTGAAAAGGTATAGCTATGGGCGTATAAACAAAAAGATTTTCCCCCACCTTTGTAACACCTCTAAAAAATCCTGCCAGTTTTTTAAAAATTCGTTTTGTATCGCTCGCTGAAACTGAAGGTGTCCTCAATCCGATTGAGTTTATAAAAAATACCCTGTTGTCTCTCGCCAGCCTCGTAGCCAGATGATACTTGCTGGTTTTAAGTCCGCTATTCCAGTCATCTGAAGAGAAAAACAAAACGTCTTGTTTTGATATAATTTTATTAAATAACCCCGCAACATCTTTGGACGTCTTTTCCCAATCTAAACTCGAAATGGTGGCAGCAATAGCATTCCGGTTCCATTGCTTTTTCAGTAATTCGTCTATTTTTTGCGCGATAAAGTGCGGCTCATATGAATCGATCAAAGCGCCTGCGCCGCTCGTCACTATCTCAGACAACCCCCACTTATCCATGCTCAATACCGGCGTTCCGCACGCAAGTGATTCCAGAACTACATTAGGCCGTCCCTCGCGTAAACTTGTAAGACAGAAAAGATCCGCCGCAGAATACCATTTATAAAGTTCACTATGCGTTTTTTCTCCGACAAGATTAACTCTGTTTTCCAGATGCAGTTTTTTAATAAGGCCAGTCAGCTTATCCCGCCACTCACCCTCGCCTATAACATAAAGCACGGCGTCCTTCTCCCTTAATAAATTTAATGCATCTATTAAATAGTGAAATCCTTTTCTCTCAATCAAAAGCCCCAGCGATAATATTATCTTTTTATCTGTAGGAAGGCCCAGCAACGCCCTGGCCTGCTCTCTCGGAATAGGAAATAATTTTTTCGTATCCACACCGTTTGGAATAACCGATATTTTATCTTCATCTATCCCAAGACCAAGCATTATTTGCTTAAGGTATGAACTCACCGAAACAATGTGTGCAGCGTTTTTAAGAACATATCTGACAAGAGGTCGTATCATCCTGAACTTGGTATACCAATTTATATCTGTCCCTCTAGCCGTAACCATCACTTTCGTTCCGAGACATTTGCCGGTCATAACCGCGGCAAGACCGTCCGGATATACAAAATGAGCATCTATAAGATCGAAATTGAAATCCTTTTTAATTTTTTTTACGAAATTGATTGTGCTTATAAACATAAAAACCCCGTAAAGAGATCTGAATATTTTGGGCGTTATAAAATAACGCGGATGATAAACTTTCAGTCCATCAATTACTTCCTCCGCAGGAACCTGACTAAACGCATACCATTTCTTACTTATATTTATATGCGGAAAATATGGCACCGGCGCCACGACCCTTATATCGCAGAGTTTTGCCAGCTGCAAAATCCTCGCCTTAACAAAAACACCATGGTTCGGCATCTTGCTATTTGGAAATAAAGTTGTGTATACAAGTACTTTCATTTCTTCACCAGCTCCGTATATAGTTCTGCGTATTTTTCCGACATGACATTAAGGCCAAACTTCTCTTCCATGCGCCTTCTTCCGCCCTTACCCATTTCATCCCGCATCTTCTCATCACTTAAGATCTTTATCACGGCGTCAGCGATCGCCATAGGGTCTCTTGGAGGCACTAAAAGTCCAGTCTCTCCGTCTTTCAGCATCTTGCGTATATCGCCCACGTCAGTCGCCACGACCGGCAATTCCACAGCCATAGCTTCAAGTATCGTAAGCGGCATCCCCTCGCGATAAGACGACATAACGAACAAATCGAAAGTATTTAGAAATGATGGGATGTCGCTCTGAGCGCCTGCAAAAATTACATCTTTCTCAATACCAAGCTCTCTCGACAGGTTCATCAACTCTTCTTTTAAGCTGCCATCACCAACTACGACAAGTTTTACCTGCTTAATTCGCTTATCCACTTCGGCAAAAGCGCGGAATAAAGTCGCATGATCTTTTTCCGGAGACAAGCGTGCCACGCTTCCTATGACAAATTCGTTTTTTATGCCTAAACGAGAACGCATCTCAGATCTTTTGGCCTGATTTTTTGCATTTACCCTCTCGTCCACACCGTTCTCGATCGTTACGATCTTAGCCGGATCTATTTTATATAGCTGCATTAAATAATCACGTGTATTTTGCGATACCGCCACCGCCTTAGATGCGAATCGAGATAGGACTTGCAATGCAAACCCCATGCGCTTGCTTTTACCCATAGAGCCATGCTGTGTGAGCACGATATTTTTCACACCGGCCAATCTTGCCCCTATAGTGCCGTAAAAAAATGGGGTGACGTTGTGAAAATGTATGATTTCAGGAGAAAATTCTTTTATGATATTCCTAAATCGGATCGGGAGCGTAAAATCAATGCCTTTTCTCCGCTCCAAACATCTGACTTTAACCTCGCTGTTTAATTGCTCCTGAAGCTTACCCATCCTATCCAGCACGCATACCGAAAATTCAAATCTGTCGCCCTGAAGCGAATTGATGAGATTTACAGCCACCTTCTCCGCTCCGCCAAATTCAAGGCTCAACATAACATGCATTACTTTGATTTTCCGGCTATTATCCATTTGCCAGCTCCGCTTCACTTATGGCTTTTGAATAAATATTCTTGGCGGCCATAATAAGAGCAAAAATTATATATATGTAGCTATAGTAAGCTCCCGGTAAGAAAAAACCTGCCCCGCAAAAACCAATAAGGCTTATACCAAAAGAATTCGGAATAGTCAAATCCAGCCGCCGCTCCGGAGACAGCCTTTTATTCTTTCTATTTATCAAATACAAACTTATAAATGAACTGATAATAACTAGTATAAATAAACCGCCACCCACAAATCCGGTTTCACAAAATATCTGCAGGAACATGTTGTGGATACTTCGACGTTCACCGGCATATTTTAAATACTCCTCCGGAACATAATTGATAAAAGTATCGTTAAAGTTTCCGGCACCCACGCCAAAAACAGGATTCTTTTTTATCATCTCTATGCTTGCCGTCCACGTTGTTATCCTCTGCATAGCGGAGTTGTCCTGCTCGAACTCCTTTACCGTATCTACACGATCTATATACTTTTGACCTATATGCGGCAGTAAAAGCGCCAGAGAGACAAGCCCTATCGCAATTATATGCATCTTCTTTTTTGAACTTAAGAAAATAAAAAACAAAACTATGATCAGTGCCAGCAATCCACCACGAGAATATGTCAGGATGACTCCGCCTGCAAGTGCTACAGTCATTAGAAGAAATGCGTATTTTTTAAACTTTTCTACAACGGTTTCGTAGAATGCGAATGCTATGGGTATAACCGCTACAATAGATTCCGCAAAGAAATTCCTATCAACATAATAAACGCTGGGCACCGCTATCTCAAGCCACTCTGTTTTATATCTGTAATAAGCATATAATACTAGGAGGAGGGTAAGGATCATAACCAAAAAGGAAATTTGCTTTATATCAGCTTCTGTCTTAATGATATTCACGATCAGAAACACAAGAATTAACATTCGTATATATTCATCAAATACATAGATCGCGTTCTGCAATCCAGGGATCATATATCTTGAGAAAAATATTACTAGCGCAAGTACCGCCAAAATCACGATCTCCCTAGGAACACAGACTTTTCCACCGCTTGGAACGATATATGCAAGCCATGACAAAAGCACCACCCATCCCATGATTAACGGAATATGCCATTCCTGATATATTTGAGGAAGATACTCAAGAAGATACCCATCCCGCCAAAACAATAAGAAGAGAAAATAAAACAACCCTATCTTCGGCTTCCTAAAACTGCCAAAAATAGCAAATACCGTAATTAGTCCGAATAAGAGAATTCTCATAAAAACGACGCCTTTAGCGCCTCGAACATAGAAAGCGCAGCCTGTTTATAGTTTTTATTATAGAAAAACGTATCTGTCATTCTAAATGCAAGGTCCTGCAACTTTTTCTTAGTAAGAGCATCGCGGTCACCGGTGTAATTTTTAAGCGATTTAAAGAATGCTGCAAGCTCTCTGTCGCGTGAAATATTCAGGTCAAGGCGTGAATGGCTTTTTGGGATCAACCTGTATTCAACCAAAGCTTCGCCCACATACCCGCACCTGTATTTTTGAGAAAGCCTGAGCCAGAGATCATAATCTTCGCTTATATTGCTGCTCTCATCAAATAGGCCTGCGCTTAACAGAGATTCCTTTTTGACCAAAACAGATGACGTGCAGATAAAATTTCTCATCAAAAGGTTTTCAAAGACCCATCCCTCATGATTTTTTTGAGTTTTGGACGGCTCGACAGAACCATCCGGATTTAGTTTAACCCTGGACGTGTGCACAAGACCGAGCTCCGGATCTTCGGTAAATTTCTTCATCTGCTTAGCGATCTTTTCCGGAAACCACATATCATCACTGTCAAGGAACGCTATGAACTCACCCTTCGCTTCCCCTATCCCTTTATTTCTCGCAGCGGCAGGTCCTGAATTCTTTTGAGAAAAATACCTTATTTTATTCTGATTATTTTTCGCATACGCATCGAGCACACTAATCGTATCATCAGACGAACCGTCATCGACTACGACTACCTCGATCTCAGGATATGTCTGACACAATACTGAGTCTATGGCCTCAGCGATAAACTGTGATGAATTATAAGTAGGTATCACAACGCTTACTAAAGACATTTTTTCAGCCCTCTCGCCGTATCAAGTATTGAAAGCGGCAAAAAACTCGCTATGACGTAAAGGAATGATTTGACGCAATTTTTCGGGTATCTCATAGCCTTCAGAAAATTCTCCCTTGCCATCCCCATATCTTTTTCAGACCAATAATAGTATCCCATATCGAAAAATCTTTTATTTAATTCACTTACTACCACTCTCTTTGTGCATGCATTACCGCTCTCCAGCAGCTCATTAAAAAGTTTTATTCCCGATGATATATATAAAAATTTATCGCCCGTAATATTCCCGCCATGCCTTCTTCTCATGACAAGCGGTTCATCCAGGAAGCCTATGCTATTAGCCCGGGCAATACCAAGCCACATCTTATAATCCTCACAAACTTTGTAGTTCTCGTCAAAATAACCTACTTTTCGGAATACATCTTTTTTAACAATAACTGTAGGTGTAAAAATAAAATTCTCTTTTAAGAGATCTTCGTAAACCCTGCCTGACCCCACATAGCCATACCTCTTCTCTTTAAGATAAGACTTATAAATAAGCACGCCATCTTTACTATGGCTCATGTCGGAGTAGACCATAACACAGGACGGATCGTTAAAAAGTCTCATCTGCTTTTCCGTCTTGTCGGAAGACCACATATCATCACTATCAAGAAAAGCAATATAATCACCCTTGGCGATCTTGAGGCCTGCGTTCCTGGCTGCCGCCGGCCCTTTGTTCTTCTGCGAAACGCAGACAACGGGATATTTTTTAATAATATCAGCCGTATTGTCCGTAGAACCATCATCAACCACTATGGTTTCAAAAACAGGATACGTCTGCGCAGAAACAGAATCGAGCGCTTCCGCCAGATACTTTGCTGAATTATATGCCGGGATTATAACGCTAATTTTTTCCATCTGACCATATCCTGACAAGTTTATCCACTTCGTATTTTAAGTTAAATTCTTTTTCTATCTTACTTCTACCATTTTTACCGAACTGCATGCTTTTGGAATCATTTTCAATCAGCTCTTTCAAATAACGCGCCAGGCTCTCATCGTCACCGGGTTTTATCAATAACCCGTTAACTCCATCATCGACAAGTTCAGGTATCCCATATATTTTTGTAGAAACGACCGGAACACCCGAGGCCATAGCTTCCATAGTCGTAACGCCCATAGTTTCATGTTCGGACGGCAATACATATACGGCCGTACTACGATAAAGCTCCCTCACCTCTTCCAGGCGTTTCGTCCCGACTAGATGGATACGATCGCTGAGCCCCAGACCGACGATCAGACTCTCAAGCTTCTTACGTTCTTCTCCATCACCCACTATAACACATTTAAAATCGCTCATTCCCCTACTCAGCCGTCCGCAAGCTTTCACCAGAGTATCCAGTCGTTTCACGGGATGAAGACGGGCAACGGAAAGAATTATTTTTTCTGATTTTACATTACGCTGTATGGCAGCAAAAAAATCGAGATCCACTCCGCAATGCACTACCGCGATTTTTTCAGCAGGTATACAAAATTTTTCGACTAAATATTTTTTATTGTATTCGGAAATAGTAATAACTTTCATGGCAGCGTCAGCCCTGTCGGCCATATCAGCAGGCGGCGCCTCATAAAGATCGTACCAACCATGGATGGTGAAAGCAAAAGGCCTATTGGTTAGCTTTGAAATAAACATTGCATAACACGATGCCATCGAAGCAAAGTGAGAGTGTATGTGCGAGAAATCATACTTTAAGGCCATATCGGCATATAAACATGAAACATTAAAAAACCAGAACAATCCTTTGTCTCTTCGCTTCATCGCAAACATAGCGGTCTTTAAATAAATTAAAGGCTTGCGGGCCAGCATTCTGGCATGAGAAAAGATCAGATCTCTGGCATTAATACCATGCGCATCCGGCAAGTAAATCACTTTCGCCTTCAAGTTTTCTATAAGTTTGTGAGGGGTTGAATCCTCTTTTTTTCTAGCGAATATTGTGATTTCAAAACCTTTTCTCTCCAGCTCCAGCATTTCATTCAATATAAACGTTTCAGATATAGCGGGGAAAATGTCGAGAACATATAGGACCTTTTTGGCATCGTGACGCAGGACAGAATAAGCCTGATTAAGCATGCGCCCTACAACCTTCCAGTCATATTTCTCTTCGGCCAATTTCCTGCCGCCCCGTTCCAGCTTCCGGCGCTCAATATCATTCTCCAGCAATCTCACAACAGCATCAGCGAATTTTTGGGGTTCATCAGCCAGGATAATGCTCTCCCCGTTCACAGCTTCTATCCCCTCAGCACCCATGGATGTGGACACTATTGCCTTACCCATAGACAAAGCCTCGAGTATCTTTAAGCGCGTGCCTCCGCCCATACGAAGCGGCACTATCGACACAGCGCTTTTCTCCATCCAGTCGCGGACATCTTTAACGTATCCTGTCAGGATCGTTCCATTGCCCTGGATTGATTCAACCTCTTTATTGCCTTTAAAATTGCCTATGATATAAAATTTCACATCGGGCATTCTTTGCTTAATATTAGGATATATATATTTATTAAAATATAACAAGCCATCGACATTTGGAGGCCAATTGCTTCCCAAAAAGAACATAGAGTGCGGTTCGACAGAGCTACCCCTGTTTTTAAAAACATCGGTGTCAACACCATTTGGTATAGTAATAAATCTGCCCTTAGGCGCCATCGACCGCCCTATCTTCGCATCTTCATCAGAGCAGGTAAGGCAAACATCAAAAGTCCGGAATACTTTTGCCTCATAACGGATCATCTTGCGCCATTCCAGATACGAATATAGCCTCCAGCGCCACCCTTTGGCATGTTCATAGTTGCGTCTTTCCATAAGCGCATTTACATTATGAAGATCTATGACCACAGGAATATGAGGATATTTCTTTTTGATGCCAAAAAGCCTATACGCTATATAAGAATCCTCGACCTGTATAAGATCGTATTCTTCTATCGGTATGCTACTCAATGCACGTTCAAAAGACAGATCGTGCCTTCTCACACCCTGAACCATGTGGGGTTCTTCAAAAAGAACATGCTTTAATTCACTTAACCGCTCTCTGTTTTTATGACCAAAAATATCTAAAACTGATTTTTTGCATGCGGGTTTTTCGGCAAACTCATAAAAAATAATTCGTTCGCAGATATCCTTTACAACATCCGTATCGATAGAAACACCCGGCCATTTGGTAGTCAGCAATGTTATCTTATGCTCTTTGGCGAGCTCGCGGACAAGATGATACACCCTCGTAGACGCACCGCCAGGTATCCGCGGATCCGGAAAGAAGTCAGAAATTAACAGAATTTTCATATTTTTACCTGCACCTTATTGCCATACCGTCGGAATACGAAATCTTTGATACCCGATATCCTTGCTTTAAAAATAGGACTGTTGCGATTCTTTTTAATCCTTAATATATCCCAATAAATATTTTTAATAAATGAAAAGTTATTTTTTTCGAATGAGGACGGAAGCAGCTCTTTTAAAGCGCTACGATATACTGCCCATCTTTTCCTTAACGATAAATTTCTTTTTGCCCACAATAATTTGTTTCGTGTATTGAAATATATTTTTTGAGGGGATGATTCGCCTTTGAAAGAAACAGCTATCTTATGCCACACTTTTGCAGTTGGCACAAATAAACATTTCAATCCGGCTCTCTTAGCGCGCTCACAAAAATCAGTTTCTTCCCAGCATAAGAAAAAAGACTCATCAAACAAACCTATCTTTTTAATAAGGCTTGCACGTATAAACATCGCGCATCCACACACATAGTCTGTCTCATGCACATCGTTAACCTCAGGGCATGCATCGGTTTTTCCATCATCAATAGAATTAAAATCGGATATATCTTCGTTCCATTTTGCGCGGCCAAACCAAATACACGCAGGATCATTATAGTAGTATATTTTAGCGCCAAATATCCCGGCAGTTTTATGCTTTTCAGAACTTTTTATGAATTCATTAATTATGCAAGAATCTATGACGGTATCATTATTAAGAATGAGCACATAGTCAGCTCCATGATCCATAGCATATTTAATTCCCGCATTATTACCACCAGCGTAACCTAGATTAACCCCTAAAGATAAAACAGTTACGCGTGGACATGTTTTTTTTATAAGGTCCCGCGATCCATCTACAGACCCATTATCGACAACTATAATATCGTAATTCGGGTAGCTTAAGCCCTCTACCGAATTCAAACATTCAATAGTATCTTCAGCTCCATTCCAATTAAGAATTATAATAGAAACTTTAGGATTAGCGGGTTCTGGAGAAGATTGCTTACAACTTATATCTAATACGCTATTTTTCATCGTATATTGGTGCTGACAATTTCTTTGTTATTTTTTAAATAATACTTATCGACAAAATTCTGCACAGTACCATAAAAAACATCTATTTTTTTTGCAATTTCATCATCGCTCCATTCCCACCATGCAATAGCAAGTAGTTTCTCAATAATATCCTCGGAAAATCGATAACCAACTATTTTCCCTGGCACCCCTGCCACAATAGCATATGGTGGCACATCGCATCTTACTACAGCCCCCGCACCAATCACGGCCCCATTGCTAATGGTAACACCGGAAAGAATTATTGCCCTACTCCCTATCCATACATCATTTCCAATAATAACCGGCCCATTAGATATATCGTCGGGATTCGGGTTTGCGCCCATAAGCTTTGCTTTAAATGGATAAGTGCTGACTTTAACACGATGCCCGTGCTCTCCTCCGGCAAAAATAAGTACATCTTCAGCGATAGAGCAAAATTTTCCTATCTCCACTCTTCTATCGCTTGTAAGCAAAATGGCTCGCGATCTATCACCAACGTAAGTCCACCGCCCTACTTTAACATTATCACCCAATGCTTTAACGCTGCGCATCGCCTCCATGTCGCCGGGGTTAATGTTTTTAATGGTGCTCCCTTTGTTTAACCAAGCGTTAGCTCGCCTGCACCCGGAGATTATTTTACAGCTGATTCTGTATAACATTTTTTTCATGCAATCTCCATTCATGTTTTAAAAATATTATACCCTGTTCATCCCTGCTACCATCTATAGAAAAAATATACTTTTTATCATGAAAATCATACGCTGCCAAACCACCCTTGGTAAATATTCCGGCTGAAACAAAATAATCTCCAGCTAATAAATTTATCGGGCTATACTCAAGCTCAACCATCCCTCTGCCCGAAATTTCATCAACTACATATTCGTCGATATGTGTATTTGGTCCATACACATACACACCGTCCGACCTTGTTATGGCTATACCAAAAACAGGATTTTTTATCGTTCGCTTAGCATTAAATTCCATCCTGACTACCACTGTTTCTCCAGTTGCAAACTCTTGCCTGCTATGTCCGGATTTATCAAAAAAAAGCACATTTTCTATTTCCACAGGCTTATCTGTGTTAATAGACATAGCGTTATCATCATTAAAACTCTTGGGCTTGCCCCTTTTACTATTGATAGCCTCTTTGTATTCAAAAATGGCTTTTTTTGTATCACCGGCAAAATGAATCTGTCCGCTGCACAAAACAATCGTTTTCTTGCAGATGCCAGACACTGCACTTAGGTCGTGCGATATGAATATGATCGTTACACCTTTATCAACAAGATTGCGAACTTTCTCAATGCATTTAGACTGAAAAGTCATATCGCCTACCGCAAGAACTTCGTCGATTAACAGAATCTCCGGATCCATATGGGCAGCTACCGCAAAACCAAGCCTCACATGCATACCCGAAGAATATCTCTTTACTGGCGTATCAATGAAATCTCCCAGTTCAGAGAAGGCCACAATTGAATCAAATTTCTTATCTATATCCTTCTTTTTCATGCCGATAATAGCACCAGACAGATAAACGTTTTCTCTGCCCGTAAGATCAGGGTGAAACCCTGCGCCCGCTTCAAGAAGCGCGCTCAGCTTTCCATTTATTTTAAGCTCGCCCATAGTAGGCTTCAATATTCTGCTCAGCATTTTCAGTATGGTGCTTTTTCCTGCTCCGTTAGGACCGATAATGCCTAATGTTTCGCCTTTTTTCAGCTCAAAACTTACATCTTTCACGGCCCAGAACTCTTTACCGTGAAGCTCCGCGTCTTTTTTTCCGAACATCCCTTTTATCAGGCTCGGTATAAAATCACGGAGAGAGTCAAACTGCTCACCTTTTTTAAATTTCTTCGAAACGTTTTTAAATTCTATCGCGTTCATTGAATGTCCTTTAGATTATATGTTTTCGGCGAATGCCGGTTCGGTCTTATGGAATATCCACCAGGCAAGAAAAAAACCGCCCACAGACCATACGGCGGCATATAAAATCCACGCCGGATCCGGAGCCTGATGTAAAATCACTACATCATTTATGCCTTCCAGGATTGCTCCCATAGGATTTAATAATAGGAGGGTTTTCCATTTCCCAAACATACTTGCACTGTAAAAAACCGGGGTAAAAAATATTCCGAACGTCAGGATCACATCGACTATATATTTTACATCCCTGAAGAAGAGGTTGCTGCTCGCCAGGACCAAACTCAATCCTGTGGTAAACAGGACGAGAAATAATAATAAAACAGGAAGCCAAAGAATGTAGATGCTTGCGCCTACACCGGCAAAAAACAGGATCACCGCAAGCACAATTCCAGCTATGGCAAAATCATAAAGCTGAGAAATTACCGCCGAGAATGGAAACATTTCCCTTGGAAAGTATATCTTGGTAACCAGGTTCATGTTGCCGACCAGGCTGTTAACAGCCATCTTCAGCGTTCCTACAAAGAATGCCCATGGCAGCGACTTTACAGCTACGGAAGCTATCTGCGTAAACTGAAGAGGCTTACCCGAAATTACGGACATAGCCTGCTGCACCACAACGCCCGATAAGACTATAAGCGCCGGCATAAATAATGCCCACATAAATCCCATTATAGTCTGCTTATATCGTATTGTTATATTGCGCCAGCTCAGAGCCATCAAAAGCTCGCGATACTGGATAAGTTCTTTGATCATTTCACCCATTACTCGATCTCCCTATATTATTCTTGATAGCAACCTGTGCTTTTTTAATATATAAATTATTCTTAAATCGATTCTTGCCGATAAAATGCAAAAATGAACTGTTGTCATAATTAACGTTAAGATGAGGATAATAACTGGCATACTTAGAATACGGCAGCACTTCAGCATGCTGCGAATTCGCCACAATATAATTAGACGTTACTTGTTCGCTCCCCCACTCAGTCCATTTACTGCCCAGAATATCGTCCATTTGCTGCGAGAAGCTTTCAACATCATTCCATGAGAACGAACCCTTAGCAAAACCGGCAAAACCGGAACATCCTCGGGCATACATAAGACGTTCATTGTTCTTCAGCTTATCAAAATTCTTCTCAGACATCACCTGAACATGCAAACCGTCCTCCGCCTTCATTCTTTCGGATATTTTCCGTATAGGCTGAAAACTTTGTCCGACTTCCGTGCCCAGCGTAAAACTGCGGTTATTTTCCAGACACTCAGCTACTTCCGACACGTCGGAAGTAGTAATAGTGTCAGAATCGATCTGCACCACGTAATATTGCTTCGCATACTCGCTTATAAGAAAAAGCCTCTCCCACGTTCCACCCTTTGGACACCTTCCAGTATTCACATCAGCGAGATCGTGAACGACTAAAGAAGAAAAATGATATTTCAGCAGGGCTATGTCCCTATCCGTAATCGTTCCATCGTTCAGAACAACTATCTCCCCCGCATTTATATACTTATAAATAGATTTAACAGCGATAAGATACATCAGCACATCCCGATGCGCTACCATGCTCAGGATAATTGCCCCGGATTTCTTTGTTTGTATCGGCGGCGTCGATAAAATACCTCTGCAGCTGTAGTCAAACCACTTCCTATTTAAGGACTCTCTCGTCTTATATAACATTTTTAATATTATCTACGGGCCGTAGCTTCCATTTTCATAGAAAACCAGTCAACCGTCTTTCGCAGGCCTTCTTCAAAATTTATTTTAGGTTCGTAGCCTAGTTTCGCTTTTATCTTCGATATGTCTGCAAGCGTGCGCGGCACATCGCCCTGACGGCTGGGTTCAAAAACCGGCTTTATCGATTTTCCGGTTATTTTGTTAAGTATCTCGACCAGCTCAAGTATGGAATTATCCGTTCCGCAAGCCACGTTAAATACTTCACATTTTATGCCCGGCGTTGTCGCGGACAGTATGTTCGCGTTGACTACGTTATCTATGTAAGTGAAGTCGCGGGATTGCTTACCGGTCCCATGTATCGGCGGTTTGCGGTCATCCAATATGCAATCTATGAATTTTGGTATAACTACCGCATATTCATCATCGAGCGATTGTCTCGGTCCGAAGACATTAAAATAACGAAGGTTCACAGTCTCCAGTCCGTAATTTTCGCTGAAAACCCTGCTGTAATATTCTGCGGCCAATTTGGTCAATGCGTATGGCGATATTAAAAGAGATGCGTCAGTTTCTACCTGCGGAAATGTAACAGCATTTCCATAGATCGAACTGGATGAAGCAAGGACCACCCTTTTAATTCCGGATTTCAGCGCTGCCTGTAGAACATTCACTGTTCCGTCTATGTTTACAGCATTATACTCATGAGGCATGTTCATCGATTTTGGAACGCTTCGAAGAGCAGCCTGATGCAGGACATAATTCATGCCGCTGCAAGCCTTTAAACATGTGTCGTAATCACAGATATCGCCTTTTATTAATTCAAAGCGGTCTGGACCTAACGTGCTGGTAAAATAAAGATTCGTTTCTTTACCGCTCGAAAAGTTATCAAGCACCCGGACAAAATGACCTTCTTTAAGCAAGCGCTCCGTTATATGTGAACCGATAAAACCAGCGCCGCCTGTGATCAAAAATTTCATTGCTATACCCCCACTGTTTCTTGGACTTTAGTCTCTGTTTGATAATACGCTTTGTAACCGTCGTATTCATTTACATATCTGTAAAGATAATGCGGCAAATGATATTCGACGTTAGTTATTATGAAGCCCAGCAGCTTCGCATGAGCCTGCTGTAGGCGGTTTTCTACAGTTCTAACCATATCGCGCTGCGTCCTGCCAGCCTGCACGACCATTATAACTCCGTCGGCCATTGCGCCAAGTATGCATGGATCGGTAAGAGGCATAACGGGCGGTGAATCGATAAATATATAATCAAACCTCGCCTTTACAGACGCCAGGAAGGTTGACATTTTTTTTGACGCTAATAGCTCAGCAGGATTTTTAGGCACCTTGCCTGAAGGTATCACCGTAAAATTCGGTATGTTGGGACTGACAAATGTGGCTTCTACTTCAACCTCACCGGTCAATATCTCAGACAATCCGGGTTTATTGTTCAGACCCAGATACTTAGCGACCTTACCTTTACGCATATCGGCGTCTATAAGAAGGATAGACTTGCCGTTAAGATCGTGCGCCATAGTAAGCGCAAGATTCACAGATGTTACGGTCTTGCCTTCTCCATTAAGAGAGCTCGTCATAAGAAAAGTCTTATAATCCCCTTTTAGCTTCAGAGATTGCAGATTTGTCCGTATTATTTTATATTGTTCGCCGACAGGAGATGCGGAATCGTGGAAAGCAACGATATGCGGCTCGATCTTTGTATTTTCGACCCGCTTTACGACATATTGCACTTCCGCTTTTTTCTGTATTCGCGAAACTCGTTCATCAGCTACTTTTTTTAATGCTTCAGTAATTCGTCCCATATTGGGGCCCCCTTAGGTTCGTCATGCACTTCATGTACTGTGTCTTGCGTATATGCGAGAACAGATTCTTTTATAGCTTCCAGAACTATTGCGCCATCTATCTGCCTGGCTTCATGCACCAGACCGCTTATAAGCGCATTGTGGCAGATGAGGTTTATAAGACGCGGCACGCCTTTCGAATAAACATAAACCTCGTCTATAGCATCTTCGGTAAATATATTTGCAAATTCATTTCCTGCCTTTTTCAGGCGGTGTTTTATATAATCCTTAGTCTCAACATGCGTAAGAGGATCCAGATGATAATGAAAAACTACCCTTTGCCTGAATTGTTCCAATTTAGGCATAGCCAGTTTCTTTCTCAGCTCAGGCTGACCCATCAGGACTATCTGGATCAATTTCTCTCTTTCAGTTTCGAGGTTGGAAAGCATCCTTATTTCTTCTATTACAGACGGAGTGAGATTCTGCGCTTCGTCTATTATCAGCACTACGTTTGTGTCGTTCGACGCTTGCTTAATAAGATACTTATTAAGCGCCGAGATAAGATGCGTCTTTGACGTCGAGCTATACTCTATACCCAGATCTTCCAATATAGTAGTAAGAAGCTCTTTCTTGCCAAGGTGTGTATTCAGGACCAAAGCCACTTTTGTTGTAGGATCAAGCTTGTTCAGCAGAGTCCTGCATACTGTGGTCTTTCCCGAGCCTATCTCACCAGTGATCACAACGAACCCATTCCTCTCGCTTATGGCCAACAGAAGGCAATTTAACGCCTCCTCATGCTTAGCGCTCGCGAAAAAGAATTTGGAGTCGGGCGTCAGGTTAAACGGCTTATCATTAAATCCGTAATATTTTTCGTACATTTGTCGCCTCTATCCTTCGGCTTTACTCAGGATTAACCCTGAGTTTGTCAAAGGGTTAATTTCCTAAGAAAACGTTAAATATCACCACAACAAGAAGAACAACGCCGGTAACCGCCGACACGATCGTAAATTTGGCATTTCTCATCTTCTGAATATTCAGGTCTTCCAGCGTAATTATCTTCGACACAGCACCGAAAACAGGAAGATCCAAAAACGCCTTGGCTTCGTCTATGCCAAGGAACGAGTGGTCAAAAAGCTCCGCAAGAAATACAAAACCCACACCCACCACAGCTCCAATAAAGATACCTGTTAACAGTACCATCATTTTATTAGGCTTTGCCGGCTTCAGCGGTAATCTCGCAGGATCCAGTATCGTGTAGCGCGTTCCCTCTCTCGAGGCTTCGAGCCTTTGGGTTATTTTTGCCGTCTCAAGCCTGGACAAAAGCTCATTATAGATCTTCTGAGTAACACCCTCATCCCTGGCTGCAGACTTATCAAGTTTATCCAGAAGAAGAAGCTTATACAGCTTATCATTGGACACTCCTGCCAACTTAGACCTGTTCACCCCGGGAGTAGTATCTGTAGAATCTACAGTCTGATTTGCAAGCTCCTCTTTAAGCTTGGTTATCTGAGCCTTCACCGTAGCGCTATCCTGTCCCGGATCCGCTAACGCAGCTTCATCTACAGTATAATTACCCTGATCAAGCTCTTTCTGCGCAGACGCCATCTTCTTTTTAAGTTCTACAACCATCGGATGCTTTTCAGTGGAATCTACCATGAGTTTTTTAATCTGATCATTCATGCTGGCTATCTCTGCCTGCTTCAATTTCTTCTGAAATAATTCAACCTGGTCATTCATGAAATCGATAGCGCTTTCCGCCTCTTTACTCTGCTGTCTCACGTTCTCAGCAATAAAAATATCGGTTATAGTTTTAACTATCTTCTGCGCTTCAGCAGGATTTTTACCTTCATAAGATATGGTAACGAGATTCTGATGCCTCAAACTCACACCTATATTAGCTCTTAGTTTTTTAACTAAGGCTTCAAAATCAGGCTGGCTCTTTATGTCTTTATCCAGCTGCAGATTTTTTATCAGCTGCATCATTCTATCCCATCCCAAAATCTGCTCACGTAGCATATTTAGACGCTGAGCCACGCTCGTCGAAACCGCGATACCCTGCATCAGAGGATTTAAAACTTTGCCCTCTTCGACAAGTATCAGAGTGGATGACCTGTACATCTTGGGCAATATATTGC
Source organism: Candidatus Omnitrophota bacterium (assembly GCA_041663425.1). GTDB lineage: Bacteria > Omnitrophota > Gorgyraeia > 2-01-FULL-45-10 > 2-01-FULL-45-10 > FEN-1322. Next base: position 9,649 of record JBAYMS010000006.1, on the reverse strand, counting down.
CCATCATTATTCCTCCGACCATTCCTATAAACACCGGGATGATTATCAGCCATTTACGCCTGAATAAAACTTTAAGATAATCTACCGGGTTCAATTGTTTCATCGATTTTTCTTCCATCTAATGTTCTCCTTAATAGTTAGAACTTACAGCGCCACTACGCTTGCACCAGCGGCAGCTGAACCGGCAGCGGAACTTACAGCATTAGTCACAGGACTTACAACGCGAATTATCTTGGATATTACAGTAGAAGGCACGTAAAGGACGTCGCCCGGTTTCATTTCTACATTCTGCCTTAGATCGCCCCCATACAACAGAGCATACGCATTTATATATTTATAGTTGCTTCGGCCCTTAGCGTCAGGTGTTACCAGACGGCATTTTCTCATAGCCGCCGAACCGGTTACCGGAAGACCGGCCTGCACCAATGCTTCGCGCACCGTAATACTGTTACCTTTCATATAAAATTTGCCGGGATTATTAACTTCCCCAACAACATAGAAAACTTTACTTAAATACGAAACTATTCTAACGTTAACGTCGGGCTCTATGATATATTCAGACAGCGTCGCTACCAATTTTTCCTGCAGTTGGGCTTTGGTAAGACCGGAAACAATCATATCCCCTATAAACTTATATTCTATTCTACCTTCCGAATTGACAGGATATTGCCCGCTAAACTCAGGATGCCTTCTCACCTCGACTTCAATAACATCATCAGGCCCGAGAGTATACTTCATCGCTTCCACAGGTGTAAACTCAGGCGCCTTTACAGCAGGCAATGTGTTAAGGTTGATATCCACCGTTGATTGCGTCTCATTAACGCTTTTTGCCTTGGCAGCAGGTGTCTGGGCATAGCTTGTGCCGCATAATATAGGTAAGGCCAAAAAAGCCGCCAGGATCACTGAAACCAGAGTCTCTTTAGTCATATTCATGATCACCTTATCTCCTTCATTGTATTCATATGTACTTTCGTAGAACTTCCTGATGTCTTCGACATCTTCCTTAAGATAAAACCTCCATCCGCGCCAATCGCGTCTTGAACGCTTTATCTTGCCGCCCTTTTCCCACCTCATGATGGTTCTCGGCGTTACGCCAACATATTTCGCAACTTCTGTGATTGTCAGTCGTCCATCCATTACAACATCCTCCTGGTATAGTGTTTGTTATTAGTTATTATAAAAACCATGTCTGTCTATGACATATATACACCATCTTGTATAAGCAATATCTGTGCCAGTTATTTTCAGCCTGACATGATCAACCTACACGCAAAAAGTGTATAATTTGATGCACAAAGTGTATACGTTAAGAATATAAAATAAAAAGTTGCCTTTTTGTTAATTTAATGCTAAATTGTTAAGACTTCTATAAAATACTATGAGACACAGATTTAATCACCAACATAGATTTCTCCAAAAAATGGTCCTCACCCCCCAGATGAGGCAATCCATAAACCTTTTGGGTATGTCTTCTAAAGACCTGTCTGAATATATTGAATCTATTCTGACCAAGAACCCATTCCTTCAAAAATTGATCGATGAAAAAAAATCCGAAAAATATAGAAAGTCTGCCGGCATCAAAGTTGACAGCGACATGGAAAGCTCTATTGGCGGCACCGCTCAACCTGAAAACCCCCGCTTCAACCTGATATCGCAGCTTAAAATATACGGACTTGAAAAAGATACCCTTAAGATAGCTGAATATCTGATATTCGAAATGGATGAAAATGGCTATATATCAGTAGAGTCAGAAACGGTCGCAGCGGACCTATCCGTTGATCCCGAAGATGTGGAAGAATGCGTATCGATCATCCAGAAGATGGAACCGGCGGGAATAGGCGCCAGAGACATACGAGAGTGCCTTATGCTCCAATTAGAGAGAATGGGTAAGGAAAACTCCCTGGAACACGCCATAGCGGCAGGCTTCCTTACTGATGTAGCCAGAAACGACGTTGATAAGATAGCAAATTCTTTGGGCGCAAGCACCGATAAGGTGCGTGAAGCCATATCATATATAAGGAAGCTCAATCCAAGGCCGGCCAGTACGATATTGAGTAAAACTTCCCAGGCCATAACCCCGGAATTGGTGGCAAAAGTAGGCAGATCCAGCGTATTGCTGGAACTTAACAGAGACTGCACTCCCCGTCTTAAAATTTACAATCCCTATGAGAACGAAATGAATATAGTTAAGGATGACGAAACAAGAAAATTTCTTAAAGAAAATATAGACCTCGCCAAAGGTTTACTCGATAATCTGAGACGGCGTGAAGACACGATATGCAAGGTCGCAAAATATATATTGGATTTCCAGAAAGATGCATTATGCAAAAAAGAACCTCCAAAAACGCTTACTTTAAATGACGTAGCCAAGGCTCTCAATTTTCATCCGTCCACAGTAAGCCGCGCGATATCAAACAAATACATACAACTAAACGATAAAGTCGTATCCATCAACAGTCTTTTAAGCCACGGAATAAAAAATGAAACCGGAGAATTTACTTCCAAAGCTTCAGTAAAAAACAGGATAGCAGAGTTCGTAAAGCACGAAGATCTTTCCAACCCATTAAAAGACTGCGAGATCGAGACGGCACTAAACAAGGAAGGCATTATTATAAAACGAAGAACTGTGGCGAAATACAGGCAGGCATTAAAAATACTTCCCGCCTCTTTAAGAAAAAAGGTCGGCTAAAACGGCTTCAATATCCCGACCTTCTCCAGACCAAGTAATACAGTAGAATAAATCAACATCGTTGCTACAAGAATAACTATTTCCTTCAAAACACCTCTACCGCTGGCAAATATACTCTTGCCGGCTATGACCATAAGCACCAACCCAAGAATATTGCTCAGCCAGTAGCATATAAGCACAATAAAGAGAAAATCTGTGTGGATAAAACGGAAAAGAAACGCGGCCGCTATGTATGAAATAGGGATATTTACGAAGGCGTCATTCCAGAAAGTAAGCGGAGAAAGAAGCCATCCGATAAAAAAGACGAGCCTGCCGATAAAATCTTTTTTTATCATGGGCTCGTCTTTTTTAAAAACCATAGACTATTACTGGTCTGCGATCGCCTTGTCGTTCTCTTCTACAAATCTTTTGATCTCTTCAATGTTTTCCAGCATCATCTTAGCCTTGCTTATACCAAAAGCAAACGGATACTTATCGTTCTCGTCTCTTTTTAATATGAGTACCGGCTTACCTTTAAATTCGCTTCTCTCTACCATGTTACCCTCCCTTATTTTTTTAACTTACTAGCATGCAGCATCTTCTTCTCATATATCCAGAAGATCCACGCGAATGCAAAAATTTCGACGATAGTAAATGATATCGACGCACCAATAATACCATATTTGGGAATAATAATAAAGTTTATTAGTAAACTTAAGACCGCGCTTGCCGCAGTTTGTATCATCACATCTTTCTCCATGCCGCACGCTATCAGGCCGGTAGAATAAGGCAGGTTGAACAAAACAAACACAAGTCCTACTATCATGATATTAAGCGGCACAACCGCCGGCAGATATTCATTTCCGACGGCAAGTATTACGATTTTTTCACACAGAAATATTGATGGCAGCAGCACAAAAACAGTAAAGAGCGCGGCAAATTTTACAAACTTATGCGTCGTTGTCTTAAAAAGCTCTGCGTCGTTACAGAAAGCATAAGAAAGCCTCGGCAAAACAGCGTTTGTCAGAAAGACCATGAATAAGATAAAAGCACCGATCACTCTGCGGGCAATAGTAAAATATCCGACCTCCTGTATCGGCCGGAATAATCCCAGTATAAAAATATCCAGGCCATTGTATACCTGGGCAAATATCGAAATAGACCATATGACCAGCGCGCTCGACAAATACGAGAACATCTTTTTCAGGTCTTCACCCTTCAGAAGCACCTTACAGCGCAATATTTTCAGATATATGACAAGCATTGGAACGGTAGCGATAAAATATACTAAGGGCGCCTTGAGAAGATCTGATGGACCCTTTACAAACAGCAGCGTCAGCACGACCTGCAAGAGAGAAGTTACGCCGAAAGAGATAAAAACCATGTGCATCTTCTCTACCCCCTGGAATGCCCATTCGGTAGCCAGAGCAAAAGTAAGCAGCATCATAGAAGACGCTATTATCGTTGCCTTAAGTATGAATGACTGTGTCGAAAGAATCGTAACGATCAGCAGAAGAAAAAATAGCAGGCTCGCCACAAGAAACCGGAACGATACTATTTCCGACGCATAATCGGAAACACGGCCTTTATTTTTGGCGACCTCCCTTATACCATAAGTCGACAAACCCATATCTACAAAATTTGCAAGAAAGAATGTTATGGTAAGAGCATAAGAGAAATATCCGAACGCGTCCGGTTCCAGCACCCTGGCCAGATATATAAAAAGGCCCGCACCAAAAAGGCTGCTCACGATATTCGCGGCAGCCAGCCATGTAAAATTCTTTGAAAGATTTTCCACTTATATTTTTACTTTTTTAGAAATCCTTTAAACATGTCTATGTAGTCCTTGGCTTTGTCGATGTCGCTTTTCTGTCCATCCCCGGCAGAACCGCTCTTCTGCAAGGCATCCGATATCTTATCTACCGCCATAGCGATAAGCGCTTCTTTGGACTTAGGCCCTAAAAAGAATTGAGGATTTTCCATATCCCCTTTTATTTTAAAATCAAACACTATCTCTCCGTAAGGTGAAGTAAAGTATTTCACAAGGTCAGGCACAGTGGTCTGCCAGAACTGAGCGTTCTCATAGCCCTGTTTTACAAAAAATCGCAGGTCGGACAATCTCAGCTCATCGGATGAGCCGATCATGCCATCGTCAAAATCAAAAATAAGAAGTCCGGAAAACCTGCCCTCTTTGAACACAAAAGGCGAGTATTTGTCATAATACGGTTCAAAAGTCGGTATCTGCACCCCGGTCACAGTAAACCTGTTAGACATAGTAAAGCGCGCAGCAGTGGGATCAAGACCCACCGACCAATTTACTATCTGCCCCGAGTCGCCGTTAACGCACCCCTCACCAACAGAATAAACTGCCAGGACTTTTGTGTAATATTCATCCAGCTTAAGCGTAAGATCTGTATTGATATTTTCAAATGTAATTATAACCGGGGTCGGCCGGACCAGCCTATCTACAAATATGAGTTTCGCATTTTTTATTATAAATTTTTCGGGCAGCGTAACCACCGAAGCCAAACCTTTATTTTCAGGCGGAGGAACTGCCGCCGATGAAACAGCCATATCTTTTTTACCCTGCGTGGCATCGCCAGCTGCGGCCGAAGGTTTCTTACTTAGCATAACCTGGGCTTCAGCAAGATTAAGACGTCCGTCTCCAAGCCTCTCAATATTCAGCACTGCATTGGTAAGCACCGGACTGGATATCATAATACCATCGGTAATATTTTTCCCGCGAAGTTTATAGCTGCAGGATATCTTTTCTATTTCTATAAGATATTCTTTTGAAAATTGGGGCGGGTTCAATATCTTGAAACCACTGAGGACGGCATCCCCTTTAGCAAAATCAAACTTTATAGTATCTATCTTAACGTAATCCGGCAGGTATTTCCTGATCAACGTTTCAGCGGTATATTGAAGAATCTGATATCTGTAAACAAAAACCGAGGCAATTATTAATGCGATAAGGATGGCCGTCACTAAAATAGTCTTCTTGATCATAGACTGCGTATCCTAATTTTTACTGATTTTCGCTGAATAAGTCCAGAAATCTGTCCTCGTATATTTTATAAAGATCCCACCTATCAAGCTCGCTTTTAAGCAATATGGCCTTGGCTTTATCGCCTGCGGCCTCATTAAAAAGCTTCTCGATCCTATCCATAACATACGGCGGCACTATTTTTTTATTCTGAGAAGTGTGGGGCTCCGGTTCTTTTGTCTCAATGGCCATGACGTCCTTCACCTTCTCTTCTATTATAGCCATCTTCTCATCCATATCTTTAATATGCTCATTCAGCTCGGCAAGACTTACTTTAAATCCGACAATTTTCTGCAAAATTTCTATTATCGCTAAAGAAGCCTTCGGGTTGGGCAGGCTTATAGCATATTGCGGCATAGTAGCCAAAAGACATGCAGCTTCCATATTCCTCTTGCCTGCGAATCCGAGGACGAGCCCATTTAATCCTGATATATGTCCGCTATCCATTGGATTCAGGCCAGACTTCATAAATGGCTCTTTCATATTCTTATGATTGACGGCAGAATAAACCAATGGCGTCTCTTTATGACTTACCGGAAGCGGGAACGCCGCGCCAGTATAGACCCTCTTCACGTTAAACTTCTCAGCCACGTCCAAAACTTTTTCCAGCAACAATATGCCTTCCTGTCCGGCCAGCTGGGCCTCGCCTTTAAATATTATGATATCCGGTTTTTTCGTGTAGAAAAATAAATTTTTCGGGGTCGGGCCAAACGCAGCGACTCCGCGCGTGACTGTAACGGAATCCATAACGGCTAGAGGGTCGACTTCAATTTCGGCAAACTTCACAGCGTTTAATTTCTTCTGCAGATAATCGACTACGCCAAGAGCTACGCTGCCCATTCCCGGCCAGCCGGCTATCATAACAGGAGTAACAAGGCCTATATCTTTATTGTATTTAATTTTATCCATAGTATTATAATATTATTATATACCAACCATCCTACAACTTCAACTTCACATATTATCGGTAAGAGCCCACAACCCTTTCCGATCTTCTCTCGCCCGACGTTCCAATTTCAGAAAATAATCGGCATATTTCACGTTTGGAGGAATAGTCATCACCTGGCCATAGCCTTCCTCAAGAATCTTCGCGTTCACGAATGTCCCGTCCTCAAGATAAAGATACGCAAGAAGCCTCCCGTATTTATCCGTCTTCCTGACATCCGACACTATCCTCACCGTTTTCCCTTCACACAACTGCTTTGTAAAGGCTGCGGATTTTTGCCCCATAGCCTGCACTTCTTTGATATCGCGGCGAGTTCTCCGGGAATCCCTGACCAGCTTATCGCTATAATGCAGTTCGGGAGTGTCCACACCTACCAGGCGGACCCGCCTGCCGTCGGAGAGCTTTAAAGTATCGCCATCAATTACGCGGGCAATAGAGGATTTTTCTTTTTGGGCCGGCGCTGCCTTGCCCGCAACATTCAGGAATTTCAGTCCGGAATACAGCAGAACTGCCACGGCCAGCACGGCTATCTGGATAAGTTTAAATTCTTTTTTCATCTTCATATTCATAATAACCAATCCCTCAGCTTAACTTAAAATTATGCTGGGCGAAACTGGAGCATAAAAAAAACCTCCGTCCGGATTTTCAGATGGAAGGAGGTTTTTATTGTGTTCTAGTAATATATTTCTTCTTCGGAAACCAGCTTACCGTTCGTATCGTAATGCTTCACGATCTTCTTCTTGCCGCCCTCAACCCCCACCTGCTCCTCCTGAACCTGGATATTCTGCTGAACCGGAGCCTGATACTGCTGAACCGGTTTCTTGCGGTAAACCCTTTTCGGCTGAGAAGGCTGAGTAAGAGCGTCGAGAAGAGCGCCGCCTACAACGTTTGTGCCCGCTCCTATCAAAGCGCCAGTCCCGGCATTTCCGCCTGATGCACCGGCAGCGATCGCGCCAGTGCCCGCACCGAGCAACCCCTGCTTCAGAACTTTCTGAGTAGAGGACTCCTGAGCCGGCTCTTCGTAATATTCTTCGCCCTGATCATCGTAATATTGCTGAGAAGATTGAGCTGAACGCCTGGACGAAGACGATGGCGTGGTAAGCATATCCAGAAGTGCGCCGCCTATAACGTTAGTGCCGGCGCCTATAAGAGCACCTTGACCGGCTTTACCACCGGTGGCACCTGCCGCTATCGCGCCCGTGCCAGCGCCGAGCAATCCCTGTTTTAATATATCGCGGGTGCTATCGTCCTGGCAATAGGCTTCGCCTGCAACAATAGTTAATATAACTAAAAATATGCCTGGATGTGTGAATTTGCGGATATCCATATTGCACCCCCTTTAATATTCTTTATAGTAACTAAATTATACCCTTAAATAATGAAAATTTAAATAAGAATTTCTTTCGGGAATACATTGCCGACGCCCAGTATGCAATTAGGGTCAAACGCTTTTTTTATCTTTATCATTTCGAGGATGCCTTTTTTACCGTATAGCTCCTCCAGATAGGCATGTTTAAGCTTGCCTATGCCATGTTCGGCAGATACAGTGCCTCCCAGCGCAACGCTTTTTCTGATAAATAACAAAGAGAGCTCTTTCGCCTTCACCTCTTCCTCGTCGGATCGGGGCAGGATATTAACATGCAGATGGTTTTCGCCTATATGCCCGAACATTACGGTCTGGAGATCCTCTTTTTTAAATGTTTCGATGTAAAAATGGAGCATTTCATTAAATTTATCGTAAGGAACGGCTATATCGGTGCTGAATTTTCTATATTTCCGCTGCCGCACAATATCGTTTACTGATTCCGGGATCGTATACCGTGACTGCGTAAAAAGCTCGGCATCTTTTTCATTCATAGCGACCCATGTAGTGTCTATTGAAGCATTGTGCCTGCTTATCATATCAACCCACACGCCAACAAGATCATCTCCATCCTTGCCGCTTGAATCTTGTTCAAAAAATATCGCAGCGGCTGCGCCTTCCGGAACATTTTTATTTTTTGCTGCTAAAAACCCGACAGCGCTATGATCAAAATATTCTACCGACAGCACATTGAGCCCTGGCGTTCTCTTTAACTCATCCGCAAAGCCCCACGAATCTTCTTCGCTTCTGAAAAATACAAAACAACTCAGGATAGAAGACGGCTTTTTGACCAGCCCCATTTCTACTTCAACAATAACCGACAGCGTCCCCTCCTGTCCGATAAAAAGGTCTATAAGGTCCATCCCGTCTTTGGCAAAATATCCGGATGAGCTTTTAACATTAGGTATTCTATAATCCGGGATGGGTATAGATATTTCACGGCCGCTGGAGAGTTTTATCTTTGGCGCGGCTTTCGTAATAAACGTCTGACCCCTCCTGACTTCAAGCATATCTCCGTCAGCCAATACCATTTTTAAACGCTTGATATATCTGCGCGTCGGCCCATACCGGAACGACCTGGATCCGGAAGCGTTCGTCGACACGGTGCCGCCCACTTCTGCCATTCTTTCAGTGGGATGCGAGGTATAAAACAGCCCCCGCTTCTCAACGGCGCCCTTCAGATCTTCCACCAGAACACCAGCTTCAACAGTTGCTGACATCGTTTCTTCAGAGATTTTCAATATTTTATTAAATTTTTCCATGGATACAACAATACCGCCAAAAGGTATCCGTGAGCCTGTCGTGGCAGTGCCGCCTCCGGATATAGTCACAGGGATTTTCTTTGAATTTGCTTCTTTGATACAAGAGACAAGTTCGCCGATATTCTCAGGTATTATTACTTTATCGGCATAACCGCCCAAAAGGTTAGAGCTATCCTCTAGATAACTTTTTATAATGTCTTTATCTGACTTTATTATCATAAAATTACTATAGCATATATCTTTTAATAATCAAATCCATAAAAAAACCGGCGACCGCTGTATTTACAGGATCGCCGGATCGGTTTAATCTATATATTAATTAGCAACTTCTTTTTGCGATATTAGATTGCCGTTATCATCATAT
>JBAYMS010000005.1:0-65107 GCA_041663425.1 Candidatus Omnitrophota bacterium | reverse complement strand
GTCGCAGCCCTTACGATACGGCTTTCGATGGCGTATAAGCCCGGAAAATTTGACGAAGAGACGATAACGCACTGCGGATTTACTCATGATATAGGAAAGACCCGCATACCCATATCTATCCTGAACAAACCCGGCAAACTTACCGAAGAAGAAAGAAGGATAATGGAAACCCATCCTATAATGGGATATCTCCTGCTTAACTATTATCTAAAGAAAGACAGAGTTATATGTGCACTTGCGGGATTAGACCATCATGAACGTCTGGACGGTTCAGGATATCCCAAAGGAATAAAAAAAATAGATAAGTATGCACAATTGATCAGCGTGGTAGATGTTCTGGATGCTCTTATGACCGAAAGGCCTTACAGGAGCAAAACATTTTCGCTTAGAGCGGCGCTTGATTATTTGTTAAGTGAGGCCGATAGGCATAAATTTGATAAAAATGTGGTTTATACGCTAATAAGCCTTGCCAGGAAAGACGCTCCCGATCCTCGACACATAAAGATATCGAGAGAATTCAGGGAAGAATTGCCCGAAGAAATGACCCATGAAAAATATACCTAAAAGGATTGTATGCTGCGAAAATTAATTATACTATCGGCGCTGTTACTATTTTTTTCAGGGCCCGCATTTGCGGAGAGCAAAGAATGGTATCCTTTTTTGCAGAGCAAAGGATGGTATCCGACTCAGGGAGAGTCCGGTTCGTCCTCATCCAGCTCGTCTTCGTCCAGCGATTCACTTGTCAAGCCGACAACTACTCCTACAGCTGTTTCCACGTCCAGTACTACAACGTCGACCAGCACCACCTCATCGACCAATACCACTGTTCAGCCTGGACAATCTGATTGGTATAAATAGAGAAATGTGGTTTTGGTTAAACCAGTTCTTTGACCATCTTTGCAATAGCCATAGATGCGGTAAGGCCGGGAGACTCGATACCTATGAGGTTTATCAGGCCCGGAATGCCATTTGCAGTTTCATTCCTTATAATAAAATCTCTGAATCCTTCTCCGGGCCCCTGAAGTTTAGGACGGACTCCTGCGGTGTCGGGGCTCAGATCTGCAATCTCAATGAACGGCAGGAATTTTTTAACACTATTACAAAATATAGTTTTCTTTGCTTCATTAACCCCGTAGTCCGGTTCGTTTACATATTCTGTATCGGGGCCTATGCGCATTCCTCCGGCCATGTTCAGCGTTGCGTGTATTCCAAGGCCAGTTCTGTATTTTTCCGGAAGGGGATAGATGAGTCTTTGAATAAAATTTGCCTTCTTCTCTGCGACGCGGAAATAAGAGCCTTTGCAATATTTTAATTTGTATTCATCTTTATCGATACCGGCCATTGAGGAGATTTTATCCGACCATAGTCCCGCCGAATTTATTAATATCCTGGTGAGGAATTTAAAATTCTCCCCGGACGCATCTCTTACGGTTATCTCGAAGCCTTCTTTCATCTTATTTATACCAACAACTTCGGCATTGTAGCTTATCTGTCCGCCGCGATTTCTGAATATGGCTGCCAGCTGCTTCATGAATGAGTGAGAGTCTATTATGCCTGTAGATGGCGAATATAAAGCAGCTTCAGCCGTTACGTTCGGTTCTATCTTTTTCAGCTCAGCACGTGACAGGAATTTTAAATCCGCTATACCATTTGCAATTGCATCCGTTGAAATCTTTTCCAATCCTGCGATCTCGTCTTTATCCGTCGCAACGATCAGTTTTCCTATTTTTTTAAACGGTACGTTATTTTTCGTACAGAAATCATACAATAGCTCCCGGCCCATGACGCAGGTTTTTGCTTTTAGGGAATGTTGAGGATAATACATCCCTGCGTGAATAACCTCGCTATTCCTGGAACTTGTTTCGCGTCCGAAAGAATCATTCTTCTCGATGACGAAAATATCTTTCTCGGAGCCGGACAGTTCAAATGCCGCAGCGAGACCTACCGCCCCCGCTCCTATTATCGTGACATTTACTTTATCCATACCTATATTATACATAATAGTAATGGCGGCTGTAACAAAATAAGTTGTAGTTAAGAGTTGTTTTGAGGTAAAATAATTTCAAAAGGAGCAGATATGAAAAATTATAAAAGTTTAATTATTGCATCTCTTATTATTTGCGGCGCGGTTGCAGCGGTGCCGGCTTACGGACAGCCTGAACAGGCTGCCGGTGAGGAAAAGGATGATACGGTATTTCAGAAGATGAGCGATGTGATACACGGTGAATACGAAGTAAAGACGGTGCCTTTTAAAAAGATAGGAATATTTCAGAAAATGGCCGACGGTATCGGCACTGTGTCCCGCAGCTAAAAAAGTGAAAATGCAATAGTTGTTATGTGCCAGGGCGAGCACTATATTATTCAGCGATCATATGCAAAAAACATATTATGAGACGGACCCGTTTAACAGGCTTGTCATTAATAATAGCGGTACCAAAAGCGGCCTTCAGAAATTCCGGAAAATATTAGACGGCAGATTCTGTATTGACGGTAATAACAATCTCTCATACCGAATAAAATCCCCTCTGGACGGAAGCGAGAATATTCCTCATCAATTCAGGCTGGACGGCAGTTGGTCGCTCGGCGATAATCACGAACTCAAATTTACCCTCGATAAGGAGGGGCGCAGGACGTTCGGCGATCAGCTTACTATACAGGGCCGGATACTTGATGTCGGCAAGAGTTCGCTTCTGTTTTCAGTCACCACCAGAAGCGGGGTAAAACAATCTACTTATGTCCTGGATCTCCAGGGGTCATGGAACGCCGATGAAAAGAACAGGCTGTCTTTCAGGGTGAAAAGAGAATCTGGTAGATCTGACACGCTTACATTGGACGGGACTTGGAGTATTAATAAATATCATCAGATAGCATACCAGTATAAAAAGGCCTCTTCTTCCGGAAAGAAAAAAGAAATCCATACTCTGATATTCAGTGGATATTGGGACATAAAAGAAAAGGCGAGGATATCGTATTTATTTTCCGGGGATTCGGATTCCGGTTTCGATTTTAAAACGAGCGCTGGCGTGTTGTCCGGAAATTGCATTAAATATGAAGCAGGTATAGGTTTGGCGTCAGGAACATCGGTAAAAAAGCAGACGATTGCTCTATACGGTAAATGGAAGCTAAAACGTAATGCGGGTTTATTGTTTGAGATAAAATACGAAGGCAGGAAATGCCGTGCTATACTTTTCGGGGCGGATGTTGCGCTTAAGGACGGGGGCATGGTATCATTTAAATTGAAGAGCGGCACCAGCAATGAGTATCTGGGTATGGAATTTGAAATGTCAGACAAAATCTTAGACGGCACAGGTGAAATATTTCTGCGCGCCCTGGCATTAAAGCATGAATTGGCTTTTTACGCGGGCGCAGCATGGCGATGGTAGTGTATAAATTTTTAACCGGGGGTAGGCGATGAAAACTCTTATAACATATTATTCTTATAGCGGTCATACCGACAGAATATCCAGAATGTTTGGAAAAATAATGGAATCTAAAGGCGAGGTCCATGTCCAGAGGCTTAAACCTACCAATGAAATAAAAGGTTTTATAGGTCAGTGCCTGGCAGCTCAAAAAGGCTCGAGGGCGATCCTGGGGCAGGGTGTAAAGTTTGACGCATCCTCTTACGATCTCGTGATAATCGGTTCGCCCGTATGGGCGTTTGCCCCGGTGCCTGCAATAAATACTTTTCTCGAAAATCTTACAGGCCTGAAGAATAAGCGGGTCATAGTGCTGCTGACTTCCGGAAGTGGTATGGGTGTAAAAAAATGTTTTAAAAATATAAGGGCTGTCCTTGAGGCAAAGGGGGCTTCAAAGATAGAAGAGATAAATATTCCCGATAGGAAAAATCAGGATAACGATTTCGTAGCGTCATCGCTGCAGAAGATAGTGTAGCAAATTTTATGCGAGTAGCGGTTTATTACAGCAATAACGATATCCGTATCGAGGAGAAGCCCACGCCCGAGATAGGCGCAGGCGAGCTTCTTGTAAGGATAGAAGCGAGCGGTATATGCGGGACCGATTGTCTCGAGTGGTACCGTATTCATAGAGTCCCCCTTGTTCTGGGGCATGAAATTGCCGGGACTATAGTTGAGACAGGCAAGGGTGTTAAAAAATACAAAATTGGCGACAGGGTTTCTGTATCTCATCATGTTCCGTGCGGGGAGTGCCGCTTCTGTCTCGACGGCCATGAGACAGTATGTGATACTTTGCGGAAAACAAATTTTGACCCCGGCGGATTCTGTGAATTTGTCCGTATTCCTAAAATAAATGTCGAAAAGGGCACGTATCTTATACCTAAAAATGTTTCTTTTAACGAGGCGACATTTATTGAGCCCCTGGCGTGTGTTCTGCGCGGCCAGCGTCTAGCCGGTTTTAAAAAAGGTAAAACCGTCCTTGTAATAGGCAGCGGCATATCGGGACTTCTGCATATTCAACTAGCCAGATCATCAGGTGCTAAAAATATATTTGCAACGGATATTGCCGGATCGCGCCTTCTCGCTGCAAAAAAATTCGGCGCTGACCATGCTATCGATGCTAAAGATTATATACCCGAAAAATTAAAGGCACTTAACGGCAGCTGTCTTGCTGACTATGTGATCATATGTGCCGGTGCGAGATCAGCTTTTGAACAGGCGCTGAGATCTGTAGAACGCGGAGGGACTATTTTGATATTTGCGGCCGCAGAAAAGGACGCATTATTCCCTGTCCCGATAAATGATATATTCTGGCGAAATGAGGTTAGTATTATAAGTTCATATGCCGGAAGCCCGAAGGATCATGCCGAGGCGCTCAAAAAAATTGCCTCGCATAAAATAAATGTTTGTGATATGATAACACATCAATTTAGCCTAAAAGACACGGGTCTGGGGTTTAAATTAGTGGCAGAAGCGAAAGATTCGATAAAAGTTATTATACAACCACAGAAATAGTTTACAACTTGACTGTGTATTACGAGGAGAAAATGGCTACACCACTTGAGAAATGGGTTGATGAACAGGCGAAACTTGCAAAGCCGGACAAAATATACTGGTGCGACGGCTCCGAAGAGGAAGCGCATAAGCTTATTGAGATCGGAATAAAAGAAGAGAAGCTTGATGGTAATCCGATTTTCCATGAACTTAACCAGAAAACATACAAAGACTGCTATTTACACAGAAGTCATCCTACGGATGTAGCGCGCACAGAACACCTGACATTCGTATGTCATTCCGACAAAGAGTCCGCAGGCCCTAATAATAACTGGATGGATCCTGACGAAGCAAAAGAGAAGATGCGCAAGCTCTCCGACGGATGCATGAAGGGCCGGACGATGTATGTACTGCCCTACACTATGGGCCATCCTCAGTCTCCATACTCCAAGGCATGTATCCAGCTTACTGATACTACATATGTTGCGGTGAGCATGAGGATCATGACCAGAATGAGCAAGGATGCCGTTACAAAGATCGGTAATAATGAAAATTTCGTAAAGGGTTTTCATTCTGTAGGAGATTTTAATCCTGATAAGAGATTTGTTATGCATTTTCCGGATGAGCATTTTGTCTGGAGTATAGGCTCCGGTTATGGCGGCAATGCTTTGCTCGGCAAGAAATGCTTTGCCCTGCGCATAGCATCATGGCTTGGCCTGAAAGAAGGCTGGCTGGCCGAACACATGGTCATAATGGGCATTCAGGATCCGAAGGGCAATGTTACATATGTTGCAGCAGCGCTTCCTAGTGCGTGCGGTAAAACGAATCTTGCTATGCTTCAGCCTGCTTTGCCCGGATATAAAATATGGACCCTTGGTGATGATATAGCGTGGCTTAACGTCGGATCCGATGGCAGGCTATGGGCTATAAATCCTGAATCCGGATTTTTTGGTGTTGCGCCGGGCACATCCATGAAAACAAATCCAAATATGCTGAAGACCCTAAAAAAAGGCACGTTTTATCCTACATTGTTTACAAATACTGCGCTCGATACAGATAAGAACGAACCTTGGTGGGAAGGGCTCGATGGCGATATACCGAAAAATATGGTCGATTGGCAGGGGAAAAAATGGGATAAGTCGATGGGCACAAAAGCTGCTCAGCCGAATTCCAGATTCACTGCCTCAATCTATCAGTGCCCAACCTTATCGCCGGAGTTTGATAATCCCAAAGGCGTGCCTATTTCTGCCATAATATTCGGCGGAAAGAGGACCCAGGTGAAGCCGCTTGTCGTCGAAGGTTTTAACTGGCAGCATAATATTTTCTTAGGTTCAAGTATGGGGTCTGAAACTACTGCCGCTGCCACTCATAAGGAGGGTGTCGTCAGGCGTGATCCTATGGCGATGCTTCCATTCTGCGGCTACAATATGGGCGATTATTTCAGGCATTGGCTTAATATAGGTAAGAAGCTTTCCAATCCTCCGAAGGTATTCTCGATCAACTGGTTCCGCACAGACGATAAGGGTAAATATATCTGGCCGGGATTTGGTGATAATATGAGAGTATTGAAGTGGATGATCGACAGGATCAATAATAAGGTAGAAGCTAAAGATACGCCTCTAGGTTTTGTGCCTCATATTAAAGATCTGGATCTCACCGGGCTTAATATCCCGAAGGAAAATCTGGATAAATTATTTGATATAGATGTAAAAGGCTGGAAGCATGAAGCTGAAGGCATAGAGGAGTTCTTTAAAAAATTCGGTCCGCGCATGCCTAAAGAAATGTGGGATGAATTGAATATAATGAAAAAGAAGTTGGGCTAAAGGAGAGCGATATGGACTGGGGAATGAAGAACAGGATGTCGCGTTTAATAAAAACGGATACCGGTAAAGCTGTGTGGCTTGCTGTCGATCATGGCTATTTTTTAGGGCCCATATCGAGGCTTGAAGAACCGGGCGAAACGATAAAACCGCTCATTCCTTTCACCGATGCTCTCATGTTGACACGAGGTGTCCTGCGAAATTGCGTTGATACATCTCTGGATATTCCGGTTATTCTTAGAGTCTCCGGAGGAAATAGCATTGCCGGCCCGGCGCTTTCAAATGAAAGCATACAAACTTCTATGGAGGATGCTCTCAGGCTTAACGCTTCCGCCGTAGCATTTTCGATATATATCGGCACTGAGCATGAAAATAAAACGCTGACATCTTTGAGTGAGCTGGTTAATGAAGGACAGAGATATGGCATGCCGGTTCTGGCCGTTACCGCCGTAGGTAAAGAACTTGAGAAGAGAGATGCCAGGTATCTTGGCTTATGCTGCAGGATAGCCGCAGAGCTGGGCGCCCAGGTCGTGAAGACATACTATTGCGAAGATTTTGAGAAGGTTGTGAAATCTTGTCCCGTTCCACTTGTAATAGCGGGAGGGCCTAAGCTCAAGACAGAGTTAGATGTCCTGAAGCTTGCTTATAAGGCTGTTAATGAAGGTGCGTGTGGCGTTGATATGGGTAGGAACATATGGCAGTCAGATAATGCTGTTAGCATGATAAAGGCTGTGCGTAAAATAGTCCATGAAGGTGCAAGCGTAAAAGAGTCCGCGGAAATTTTAAATGGTGCTAAGAATAGAAAATAGTATTTGCTTTTCGGGTGATTGTGGCATATAATTTTTTAAAGGTCTGAACGGGAGGAACTTAGATGGTAAGAAAAAATTTAGTTTTATTAGTAGTGGTGATGGTGTCTGCGGCGTTTTTAGCATCCGGTTGCAGCACTGTGCCTAAGAAGTTCAAAGAAGAAGTGTCCGGCATTAAATCTAAAGTGGATACATTAGAATCAAGAGTTGAATCTATGGAATCCAAGCAGGCAGAGTCAGAGCGTATGGTGAATGAGCAGGGCCAAACGATAGAAGATATCAAGTCTGCCAAAGAGAAAACAGTTGTTACCAATATAACTACCAGGTCTGGATCTGTTAAAGGCCGCGAGCATACCAAACAAATACAGGCGTGCCTTAAGAACGCGGGTTTTTATAAAGGAAACATTGACGGAGTTAAGGGCAGGAATACAAAGAAAGCTATAAAAGAATTTCAGAAAGCGAACGGCCTTAAAGCTGACGGTGTTGTAGGGCCGAAGACATGGGAAGCTCTTAGCAGGTATGAGTCTGCGTCGGCACAAAGCGCCGCAGGGTTGTCTGACGAGGGAGCTGCCACAAAGTAACAAAGATATAGAAAATTTTAATAAGGGGCGGCTCTCGAGTTACAGAGAGCAGCCCCTTTTAATTTAGGAGACTATTAAAATGAACGAAATATTAGAGATATTGGAAAAGGATGCAAGGACTACGCCTGAAGAAATAGCGAAGATGCTCGGCATCTCTCCCGCAGCCGTAAAAAAAGAAATAAAAAAACTCGAAAAAGACGGCGTGATACTTAAATACAAAGCGATCATAAATAAAGAGATCACCAGGGAGGATGAATCGGGTGTCCGTGCGCTTATAGAGGTCAGGATAACTCCTCAGAAGAATCTTGGATTTGAGCATGTAGCTGAGAGAATATATCAGTTCCCTGAAGTGACCAGCTGTTACCTGATGTCAGGTACATACGATCTTCTCGTCGTCGTGGAAGGCAAGAGTATTCACACTGTTTCAAATTTCGTTGCGGAAAAATTATCGCCTATGGAGAATGTGCGCGGGACGGTCACTCATTTCATACTAAAAAAATATAAAGAAGACGGGGATATATTAAAACAGCCGGAGAGAAGCAAGCGGCCGGCGATAACGTTATAAAAAGGATGGTTTGTAATAGGACATGAAGATATCTAAATTGGTTCAGCAGATTCCCCCGTCCGGGATACGTGTATTTTTTGACCTTGTCCTGGGCATGAAGGATGTGATATCCCTTGGTGTCGGAGAGCCCGATTTTGTCACACCGTGGAACATAAGGGAGAAGGCGATATTTTCTCTTGAAGAAGGCTATACTTCGTATACTTCTAATAAAGGTATGGTGGAATTGAGGCGGGAAATTTCCAGATACCTTGAAAATCGATACAACCTTGATTATGATCCGGAAGAAGAGATTTTAGTAACGGTCGGAGTGAGCGAAGGGTTTGATCTTGCTATAAGAGCGATAACCGATCGTGGAGATAAAATACTGATACAGGAGCCTGCCTATGTTTCGTATGGGCCGGTTACTACAATCTGCGGCGGTAGACCTGTTCCTATAAAAACATCTCCTCTGAATGGGTTTAAGATTACTCCCCGTGACATAGTCAAAGCATATGATAAAAAGACAAAAGCCATAGTTCTAAGTTATCCGAATAATCCAACAGGTAATTCTTATTCCAAAAAAGAATTGAGGGCCATAGCGGGCGTTGTCGCTAAGAAGGATCTTATTATGGTCGCCGATGAAATATATTGCGACCTGACATATGATTTTGAGCATACGCCTTTTCCGACGCTGCCCGGCATGAAAGCGCGGACTATATATTTAAACGGTTTCTCCAAAGCTTTTGCTATGACAGGCTGGAGGATAGGATATGCCTGCGGTCCGAAAGACATAATCGCCGCTATGACAAAAATACATCAGTATACAATGATGTGTGTTCCCATATCTTCTCAGATGGCGGCCATAGAAGCGCTTAAGAATAGTGAGAGGTCTGTTGCTGAGATGAAGCGTGAATACAGAAGAAGGCGGGAATTTGTTATAACGCGGCTTAATGAAATGGGGCTTCCCTGTCATAAGCCCGAGGGGGCTTTTTATGCGTTCCCTTCTATAAAGGAAACCGGACTTTCTTCGCTGGAATTTTCCAGCCGCCTTTTAAAGCAGGAAAAAGTGGCGGTTGTGCCCGGCACGGCCTTTGGCCCGTCAGGCGAAGGATATGTGAGAATATCCTACGCGACAGGTTTTGATAAATTAAAAGAAGCTATGCTACGGACAGAGCGTTTTCTTAAATCAGAAAGTCAGATATAGCTTGGCCTCGATCAGAGATCGAGGCACCTGGTAGATAGACTTATTGAATTAACTTGACAAAGTGGCGAGTGGCGGTATAATTTTAGAATGATTATATGCAATAATAATTCATCTTCCAAAAATTAGAAAGGGGGAGTAGATGAATAAAAGATTTTTTATAATAGTTTTAGTCGCGGTGATTGTTCTGCCGCTTGCATTTTTTGGTTGCAAGGCAAAGGTTGAGAAGACGGAAACTCCAGAAACGAGCGCAACTATGCCTGCTGAAGCTATATCTCCGGCAACAGAAACCCTTGCAACGCCGGAACCGGCGCAGATAGTGGCAACAGAGACCATACCTCCCTCCGCTGCTCCACAGGTAGCCGAAAAGTCTGTAGTGGTGCAATCAGCTGTTCAGGAGAAATACAACAAAGTTAAAGATATCCAGAAAGCACTTAAAAATGCAGGTTTTTACACTGGTTCTATCGACGGTAAATTAGGGCCGAAGACACAGAAAGCTGTTGAGGAATTCCAGAAATCAGTAGGCCTTAAAGTTGACGGTAAGGTTGGGCCTAAGACATGGGCCGAACTGGAAAAGTATTTAGTTCAGCAATAAAAAATCGGAGGAATATTTTAATGAAGTATACGAAGGTTTCAATACTGCTGGTTATGGCTGTATCTTTAGCCGCCTTGTCGGGCTGTGGTGTACCTAAAGATAAATACGAAGCGCTTCTTAACGAAAAAATAGCTATAGAAGAAAAAGTAACAGTGCTTACTACTGGCAAAGAAGCTCTTAAAAAAGAATACGACAATTTGCTTGATGAGAAGATGGCGCTTGCAACTCAGGTTGAAACTTTGACTAACGAGAAAGCCGCGCTTAAGGGTGAATATGATAAGATCCTCGACGAGAAGATAGCTTTAAAGGCAGCTTACGATAAATTATTGTCGGATAATAAAGAATTGCAGGATAAGCAGGCTAAGCCTGTTGCTCAATAATAGCAAACCGGACCGATGTCGGAGACGTCGGCACTTAGTTAACAGCGTGGCTGAATAAACTTGGCCGATATCAGAGATATCGGTACTTAGTCGGCAGCGTGGCTGAATAAACTTGGAGGTGCATATGAAACATTATATTTTAGCGATATTGATACTTGGGTTATTTGCCAGCATTGGATATTGCCAGGATAATCAGGCTGCCACTGATCAGAATGCATCTCAGACTGTTACCGAAGCTGTAGTTACGGCGCCAGCCGAGAAAGCTGTCCAGCCTCAGGAAATTTCTATCTATGGTGAGATAAAGGCTGTTGACGCTGCGGCTAATTCTATGACTATACAGTATTACGATTATGACAGCGATGAAGAAAAGACGATAGATATTGCAATGGACACCAACACGAAGATGGAAAATGCAGCTACGGTTGCTGATATTAAGCAGGGTAACTGGGCCGATGTTATATATTCAGTAGCAAATGGTAAGAATGCTGCAAAATCTATCATAGTGGAGAAGGAAGAAGAAGCTCCGGCCGCTGAAATGCCGGTTACAGTTGAAGAGAAGCCGCAGGAAATGCCTAAGCAGTAATATCGGAGGGCTATTCATATGGCGCAGGGTTCGTCCAAGCCTTTAAATACCCGGGCGAGGAAATCGTTTAAATTTCCTCAGGGGTATGGTGATCATAAGATCGTTCTGCTTGTCAGGGATCCGTGGTGGCTTTTCACTTATTGGGAAGTAAGGAAAGATAAAGAGGAGGAAATCGTCCGGAAGATAAAAGATGCCGGCGAAATGCCCGATAAGTCGATACTGCGAGTTTATGATGTTACAGATATTAATTTTAACGGGAGAAATGCCCGTTCTTTTTTTGATATAGAGCTTAAGGGATTGGCCAGCACCTGGTATATAAACGTCAATATGCCGGACAGCTCCTGGGTTGTTGATATAGGCATAGTTTCGAATAAAGGTAAATTTTATCTTCTATCCCGCTCCAACATTGTCCGCACACCACGATTTGGCATGTCAGATCAACTCGATACAGAATGGATGGCCCCGGAAGAATCATTTCGTAAAATGTTTGCTCTCTCCGGAGGTATGGGTGTAGGAAAAGGATCTTTGGAAGTCAGGGAGATGTTTAAAAAACGCCTTGAGGAGCAGGTTACCTCAGGCGGGATATCCAGCAGTGCCTCATTTTACAGACGGCCTGCTGAACGGAAATTCTGGCTTGTTGTAAATTGTGAGCTTATAGTTTATGGAGCCACTGAGCCGGATGCTAAACTTACCGTACAGGGCAAAGATATAAAATTAAGAGAAGACGGAACTTTCACCCTAAGGTTTGCGTTACCGGACGGAAAACAAGAGATCCCAGTTGAAGCCACTTCAAGTGACGGAATTGACCGCCGCCGCATAACCCCTATAGTTACGAGAAAGACAGAGTAATCATTATGCCAAAAGGTTATCTTGCGATAGTCCTTCACGCGCATCTGCCGTTTATACGGCATCCCGAATTTGACGATTTCCTGGAAGAAGACTGGCTTTTTGAAGCCATTACCGAAACATATATACCTTTAATAAAGGTTATGGACGGACTGGCACGTGATAAAGTGGATTATAAGCTTACGATATCGCTTTCTCCGACGCTGATGTCTATGTTGATGGACCCGCATCTGCAGTCGAAATACATAAAACACCTGGATAAGCTTATAGAACTTTCCGAAAAAGAGATAGACCGCACAAAATGGCAGGGGCAATTTAATAACCTTGCTCATATGTATCATTCAATGTTCCTCGACGCAAAGAAAATATTTGTAGACGAATATCATTCAAACTTAGTAAATGCATTTAAACGCTTTCAGGACCTCGGAAATCTCGAAGTTATTACATGCTGCGCTACTCACGGATACCTTCCTCTTATGGAGGTAGAGAGAGAAATCTCTGTCCGTGCGCAAGTTAAGGTAGCGGCTGATATGTATCAAAAAATATTTGGTAAAAAACCCGCAGGTATCTGGCTGCCGGAGTGCGGATATAAGCCGGGCGATGAAGAGGCGGTTAAGAAAGAAGGTATCAAGTATTTCTTTGTCGATACGCACGGTATCCTTTTCGGAAATCCCAGACCAAAATTCGGAGTTTTTAATCCATATCTTACTAAATGTGGAGTAGCCGCTTACGGCCGCGACACAGAATCTTCCAAAGCCGTATGGAGTGCTGTAGAAGGTTACCCCGGAGATTATAATTACAGAGAATTTTATAGGGATATAGGTTTTGATCTTGACTATGATTATATAAAACCTTACATAAATGCCGATGGCGTTAGGATAAATACCGGTATAAAATATTATAAGATAACGGGAACTACGAGCCATAAAGAGCCCTACAATCCGGAAGCTGCGCGGCAGAGAGCTGCGGACCAGGCCGGCAATTTTATGTTCAACAGGGAAAAGCAGATTGAGCACTTGGCCGGGCAGATGGACGGAAGGGCGCCCATTATAGTTGCTCCTTACGATGCCGAGCTTTATGGACATTGGTGGTATGAAGGTCCGCAATGGCTTGATTTCCTCATAAGAAAGATGAGATATGATCAGAAGACGGTAGAGCTTACAACTCCCGGCGAATATCTCAAAAAGTACAAGAAGTTTCAGGTTCTTGCTCCGGCGGCATCAAGCTGGGGCTATAAAGGTTACAGCGAAGTATGGCTGGAAGGTTCCAATGACTGGGTATATAGGCATACTCATAAAATGGCTGAGCGCATGGTTGAAATGGCACGGACGCATAAAAACGCGAAAGGCTTGCTGCTACGGGCTTTAAATCAGATGGCAAGAGAGCTTTTGCTTGCGCAATCGAGTGACTGGGCTTTTATAATGAAGACCGGATCCCACGTTCCTTATGCCATTGAGCGTCTGCGTCAGCATGCTGAAAATTTTACAGAGCTTTATGAGGATATAAAAAATAACTCACTTGACGAAGAGTATATAAAAAAGATCGAAGATAAATTTAATTTGTTCCCCGACATTGACTATTCGATTTACAGCCCCTAACCAAAAAATATATGGATGCTAAAAAAACTTTAGGCGTTGCCTTTTTATGGCACATGCATCAGCCGTTCTATAAAGATCCGCTGTCGAACGAGTATATGATGCCATGGGTGCGTCTGCGAGGCGTTAAGGATTATTTCCCGATGGCTGCTCTCGTCGATAAATTTGACAGTATGAGAGCCACTTTTAATCTCGTCCCGTCGTTGGTTGAGCAGATCAATGACTATGTCAATAACGACGCAAGTGACACCTATCTTGATATGACCGTGAAAAAGGCGAGCTCTCTTTCCTCCGCAGATAAAATTTTTATGCTTAATAATTTTTTCCATGTAAATTTTAAGCGTTTCATCGAGCCCAATCCAAGATATGCCGAACTTCTTATAAAGAAAGGCGTCAGGCCGTTATCGGGGTCGGCGCTGAAGAAAGTAGTGCAGAGTTTTTCTGACCAGGATTTTCTCGATCTGCAGGTTCTCTTTAATATGGCATGGTTTCATTCTATAAGTATCGACAGCGATCCCAACCTTCAGAAACTTGTAGCTAAAAAGAAAGATTATACCGAATCAGATAAAAATTATGTTGTAGTAAAACAGAAAGAGATCCTAGGCTGCATAATACCTCTCTATAAGAAACTGAATAACGAAGGCAGGATAGAGATAACCACTACACCTTTTTACCACCCTATACTTCCGCTTTTATGCGATACGTCTATAGCTAATATTTCATCTCCCGGAATGGAACTGCCAAAGAAATTTTCGCATCCTGAAGATGCTGCCTGGCAGATAGCCGAAGCGGTCAAGTATCACACAGCGCAGTTCGGCGCCCCACCTGCAGGCATGTGGCCGTCCGAGGGAAGTGTTTCCGATAAAGCCATAGAAACTATCATATCGAAAGGTATTAAGTGGATCGCTACCGACGAAGATATATTATTCCGTTCACTTTCGCTGTATGACAGGAAATATAAAGGAATTGAATACTTTGACCGCAGGATCATATATCGTCCGTATAAAGTAAAGAAGGATTCTGGAAGTCTGTCTATGATATTTAGGGACAAGAATCTGTCTGATATGATCAGTTTCAGTTATAATTCATGGAATCCGCATGACGCAGCATGGGATCTTATAGGCCATTGCAGGACTGCCGCGCATAATTTACGACGGGATACAGACGAAGGACTCTTGACTATAGTTATGGATGGAGAGAATGCCTGGGAATATTACGAGGATAATGGCAGGAATTTCTTCGAAACATTATATGCGAATCTTGATAAACAGGATGCTATATGCTCTACCACTATAAGTGATTATCTTTTATTCGAACCACCCAGGAAAACGCTTTCAAACGTATTCCCCGGCTCATGGATAAACCACAATTTTGAGATATGGATAGGCCAGGAACAGGACAATGTATCGTGGGATTACCTTGCAAGGGTCAGGAAGGACCTTGTTAAATTTACTAAAGAATCCGGAAAGAACGATAAGGCTTGGCGGGAGCTGTATATAGCTGAGGGAAGCGACTGGAATTGGTGGTATCAGGGAAAAGCGCATGCCGGGACCGATAATCCATTTGATAAATTATATCTGACGCACCTTCAAAATGTGTATAAGATACTGGGTAAGCCCATTCCGGATTTTTTGAAGATTTCTATTGCATAAAAATGTCTAGCTAGTATAATAAATTATAAGCCTAAAAGAAGGGGGTGGCGTTATGGCAAGACCTGCAGCATTTAAATTGGGGAAATCCTCGAACCCAACAATGACAAAAGAGGATGTATGTAAGCTTGTGGAGAAAAAAGCTTACGAGCTTTATGAGAAAAGAGGCCGCAAAGCCGGACATTCGATGGATGATTGGCTAGAAGCTGAGAGAATCGTAAAGGGTAAGCTTTCCAGGTAGTATCGGAAGCCAAAATTTTTAGCTAGAGGCAGGGTAATGGGTTAGACGATAACCGTAACCCTGCCTTTATTGCTATGGGGGCCTTATGAAAGAATTCCTTTTATCCTTTATTCCTATATTTGTTGCTATGGATGCCATAGGTGTCCTGCCAATGTTCATAGGCTTTACCGAGCATCTTAAAAAGAACGAAAGACGCAGGATCCTTACCCAGTCCATAATAACGGCGTTTATCGTCGGAGTTGTATTCTTATTTTTAGGCAAATGGATATTTAAAATACTCGGTGTTATGGTCGCCGATTTTAAAATAGCGGGCGGCATTGTTCTTCTGGCAATATCATTACGAGATCTTCTGCAGCATGAAAAAGGACATAAGCTGCCGTCGGAAACGCTCGGAGCTGTTCCCATAGGAACGCCGCTTATTACAGGCCCCGCAGTCCTTACAACCATAATTATACTACTAGATTCATACGG
Organism: Candidatus Omnitrophota bacterium; assembly: GCA_041663425.1. Taxonomy (GTDB): domain Bacteria; phylum Omnitrophota; class Gorgyraeia; order 2-01-FULL-45-10; family 2-01-FULL-45-10; genus FEN-1322. Next base: position 48,888 of record JBAYMS010000005.1, on the reverse strand, counting down.
TGTGGTTCTTACTGTGACATCTTTTATAATAAACCTTCTTATAGTCTGGATTACGTTTTATTACGCAACTGCTATATCTAACTTTTTAGGCAAAGCTGGTTCCAAAGCATTTTCTAAAATAGCTAGCTTGTTGCTGGCCGCGATAGCGGTCATGATGATACGAAAAGGAGTGTTGGATACCATCGCTTCTTTTGTATCCCAAAATATATAAAAATGATTACATTTATACAATTTGTTTTAATATTAATACTTTTATTCTTCACGATTTTTACCGCTGCATCTGAAATAGCGATAATAGCCGTGAGCCGTCTACGCCTTCGTAAGCTTGCCTCAGAGGGTTCTAAGCGCGCTAAAATTATTCAGAAGATACTCGAAGCCCCCGAAAAATTCTTTAGCACAATACTGGTTGTAAACGATGTCGTAACTACCCTCATAGCTTCTATTGTTACGGTCTTGCTTGTCTCATTGGTTGGCGAGGGCAAAGGTGTGATAATAGCGGCGGTTGTTGCATCTATAATTATTATCATATCCGAAGTGGCAGCAAAGACAGTAGCTGCAGCTCATTCCGAAAGGATAGCCTTTAAAGTCGCCAAACCTCTTAGTTATATGATAGTGTTTTTTGCGCCGATCGTACAATTATTCGTTAGAGTAGCCGATGCGGCAGTCCGTTTTGTGGGAGCTGTGCCGAAAGACGCCAAGACCCTCGTTACCGAAGACGAAATCAAAGCCTATATTAAGATAGGCGAAGAAGAGGGCGTTCTCCATGCAGATAAGTACAAAATGTTGTCCAAGGTATTTGATTTCAGTAATAAGCTGGTAAAGAGTGTAATGACCCCTAAGAAAGAAGTAGTAGCTATAGATATAAATTCCAGCCTCGATGATATTATTGAAAAGGTTCTTGAGTCAGGGTATTCCCGTTTCCCAGTTTATAAGGATAGCCCTGATTTGATAATCGGTGTTATTAATATGAAAGATATCCTCAACCTGTCTACAAATAGAAACCTCGTCCTGCTTCAGGATATAATTTATCCGGCTGCTATATTTTCAGAGAACAAGAAGGTCTCGGAGCTGCTCAAGGAGTTTCAGAAGGGGCATACCCATCTGGGGACGGTAGTCGATGAAAAGGGTAATTATATCGGCATAGTTACTATTGAGGATCTTTTGGAAGAGATAGTAGGTGAAATAGAAGACGAATACGATACCCGGGCTAGTTATTACAAGAACCCGAAATAAAATAACTTGACTAGAATATTTTCAGTGCTAACATATTTTTAAGGGCATTATAATAATTTATCAGGTAGTAAAGAGGGGATGGGCTTTAAGTAAAGATGCTGCAGAAAACACCGCTGTATGAAACTCACGTGGCCATGGGTGCTAAGATGGCTCCATTCGGCGGTTGGATTATGCCTATCCAGTATGATGGTATTCTCTCCGAACATGCGCATACGCGCCAAGCGGTTTCCGTATTTGACATCTGTCATATGGGCGAATTCATGCTTGAAGCAGATCCTATTTCAAGCGGCCTCGACCGGATAGTTACCCAGAACATTGTTTCCATGCCTACAGGCTCTTGCCGATACGGTTTCATACTTAACGATAACGGCGGAGTTATTGATGACCTTATTGTTTACCGGATAAAGAAAAATTCATGGATGATAGTTGTTAATGCAGCTACCATTCCAGGGGATAGGGAGCATTTCCTTAAAAATCTTTCAGGGGATTTTCAGTTTAACGATGTTTCGAGTATGTTGGGTAAGCTGGATGTCCAGGGTCCGCGTTCAAAGGAAGTCGTTGCAAAAATTTTCGGTAAAGGTATAGAAGATCTGAAATACTATACATTTGGCGAATTTCCTTTATGGGGAGAGAAATGCATAGTAAGCTGCACCGGCTATACCGGAGAGCTCGGGTATGAAATATATATATCGAATGATAACGTGGTGAAGCTATGGAAACTTTTACTTGAGAACCCGATCGTCAAACCTGCGGGTCTGGGCGGCAGAGATACGCTCCGGCTGGAAATGGGTTACCCGCTTTATGGTCACGAGCTCGATTTAAACCATACGCCGCTTGCTGCAGGGCTTAATAAATTTGTAGATATTTCAAAAGATTTTATAGGTAAGGATGCGCTTCTTCGTGAAAAATCAGAAGGTTCAAAAGAGAGCTTGGTATATTTTAAAGCCGAATCACGCCGTTCACCCCGTAACGGGTTTGGGATATATGCGCAAAATGAGCGCGTGGGTACGGTTACAAGCGGTTCTTTTTCGCCCAGCCTTTCGGTAGGGATAGGGGCGGGGTATATTTCCGGTAAACATAATATAGGTGACCATCTCCTTATTAAAGATGCGGCTGTGGAGATACCGGTAATTATCACGACGAAACCTTTCTATAAAAAAGCGTAAGTGTAAATAAAAAGAGGAGACTTTAATGAATATACCAAAAGAGTGCTTTTATACTAAGGATCATGAATGGGCGCGCATTGAAGGCAAAACAGCTTATGTGGGGATAACGGATTATGCCCAGTCCTCGCTGGGAGATATTACTTTTGCCCAGCTGCCTAAAACAGGTGATGTCCTGAAGCAGTCGGATATCTGCGCTACAGTTGAGTCAGTAAAGGCAGCCTCTGATGTTTATGCGCCGCTTTCTGGAAAAGTGTTATCTATTAATCAGGATATTGCCGCGCATCCTGAACTGGTTAATAAAACACCCTACGAAAAAGGTTATTTTTTTAAGATGGAGCTTTCAGACCCTGCTGAAAAGTCAAAGCTTATGGATGCTGCCGCATATCAGAGTTACGTAGAAGGGCTTTTAAAATGAGCTATGTTCCGCATACTGAAAATGATATTAAGGAAATGCTCAAAGCAATAGGTGCATCAACTACTGAAGAGCTATTCAAAGGCATACCGAATAATTTAAGAGCAAAATCTTTTAATATACCGCAGGGCAAGTCGGAATTTGAAGTAACTGAGCATTTAAAAAAGTTGTCCTCGAAGAATGCCACCAATCTGATAAATTTCGTCGGCGCAGGATTTTACGATCATTTCATTCCTGCGGCAGTAGACGCTATCGTCAGCCGTTCAGAATTTTACACTGCATATACACCATATCAGCCGGAGTGTTCTCAGGGTTGGCTCCAGTCAATATATGAATACCAGACGATAATTTGTGAGCTGACAGGCCTTGATGTGGCAAATGCTTCTTTGTATGACGGCGGAACAGCGCTTTATGAGGCCGCCATGATGGCGGTAAGGCTTACAGGGCGTAATAAGATAATAATGGATAGCGGTGTAAACTTGATCTACCGCACAATGCTTTATACTTACACTTCTAATCTTTCAGTAGAATTCGTAGAGATACCGGTGGTCCATGGCCAGAGTTCACGCGATGAGCTCATAAAACATCTCGATGACAAAACCGCAGCCGTAATACTGCAGAATCCTAATTTCTTCGGGGCTGTAGATGATCACAGCGATCTGGTTGAGCGTGTGCATAAAGTCGGTGCGCTTGCCATTGCTTCTACATATCCGGTTTCGCTTGGTATGCTGAAATCTCCCGGTGAGATGGGATTTGATATCGCTACAGGTGAAGGGCAGAGCCTGGGCATTCCGCTTTCTTTCGGCGGCCCGTACCTGGGATTTATGGCAGCTAAACAAGGGCTGGTTAGACAGATGCCCGGCAGGATAGTGGGCGCTACAGTTGATAGTGATGGCAAGAGAGGGTTTGTCTTAACGCTCCAGACTCGTGAACAGCATATAAGGCGCGAGAAGGCTACTTCTAATATTTGTTCAAACGAAGCCTTATGCGCTCTTCGTGCGGCAGTTTTTGTCGCACTTTTGGGAAAAGACGGCATAAAAGCGCTTGCCGAGCATAATTACCGTAATGCTGAATTTGCAAAAGAGACTTTGTCGCGTGTAAAGGGTGTAGAAGTTAAACGCAGCTCTCCTACATTTAATGAATTTACAGTTCTTTTACCGCGAGCTGCAGATGAAGTGGTCTATAGGATGGTCGAGAAAGGGTTTGCCTCAGGCTTTCCGCTCGGGAGATTCTATAAAGGTATGGATAATTATCTTTTGATTGCGGTAACCGAGAAAAGGACTAAAGAAGATATATGCAAATTGGCCGACAGTCTGGAGGCGGTGCTATGAAACTGATATTTGAAAAACATAAAGAATCCAGACGCGGATCTTACTCTATAAAATCCGATATTCCACAGGCAAAAGGCCTGGCAGCAAAATATTGCCGGAAGAAAGATACTAACCTGCCTTCTTTGAGCGAGCTGGATGTGGTTCGTCATTATACAAATCTTTCCAGGCTTAATTATTCTGTAGATACAAATTTTTATCCTCTCGGCTCATGTACTATGAAATACAATCCGAAATTTACCGAGCGTGTTGCGTCTTTTGAAGGATTTTCAGATGTCCACCCCTTACTTCCTCAGCTTTCCGGCGGAGGAATGCTTGCGCAGGGGTCTTTGGAAGTGCTGTATGAGTCAGAAAAGCTTTTATGCGAAATAACGGGCATGAAGGCATTTACAATGCAGCCTATGGCCGGAGCGCACGGTGAACTTACAGGCGTAATGCTTATTGCCGCTTATCATAAAGATAAAGGTGCGAAGCGTAAATTTGTTATTGTGCCTGATTCGTCTCACGGAACGAATCCTGCAAGTGCTGCGATTGCCGGATATCAGGTTATCGTTATACCCACAGGTAAAGACGGCTACATGGATCTGGATGAATATAAGAAACGCCTTAATAACGACGTAGCCGCGGTTATGCTGACCTGTCCTGATACTCTCGGTATCTTTAATCCAAACATAAAGAAGATCGCAGATATGGCGCATGAAGTAGGCGCTTTGGTATATTACGACGGTGCAAACTTAAATGCGCTGCTGGGGAAAGCCCGCCCTGCGGACCTAGGCTTTGATGTTGTGCACATAAATCTGCATAAGACATTTGCCACTCCTCATGGAGGAGGCGGGCCAGGTGCCGGCCCGGTAGGTGTCTGTGAGAAGCTTATCGAATTTTTACCTATTTCGCGTGTTGTGCGCAGGCACGACGGAACTTATGCGCTCGATTATCATGGGCCTAAGTCTATAGGATACATAGCTCCATTCTATGGAAACTTCGGAGTCATTCTTAAGGCGTATGCCTATATCCTGAAGCTGGGCAAAGAAGGCCTTGTAGAGGCGGCCGAAGCAGCGGTCTTAAACGCAAACTATTGCCTTGCGAAACTTAAAAAGTATTATGACGTGGCATTTGATAAGACATGTATGCACGAATGTGTCTTTTCCGCATCGCGCCAGGTGAAGAACGGAGTTCACGCTCTGGACATAGCAAAATATCTGATCGACAAAGGATATCATCCTCCCACGAGCTATTTTCCGCTTATCGTAAAAGAAGCGCTGATGATCGAGCCGACAGAAACGGAATCGAAAGAGACTCTGGATGAATTTATTGCCGTTATGATCGAGATTGCTCGTCTTGCGGAAGAAAACCCGTCCGCTGTAAAAAATGCGCCGGTTAATATGCCGATCAAACGCCTTGATGAAACAAAGGCTGCGAGGGAGCCGAATCTCCGATGGCGGCCATAATACGATAAAAGCATGAAAACATTCCGTCTCATCCGCTCTCCTCAGGCGAGCGCTTCCTATAACATGGCGCTTGATGCTGCCATATTCGCCCGTTACCTGAAAGATGCTATTCCCGTATTCCGTGTATATGCATGGGCTGAGCCCTCATTTACCTTCGGAGCATCGCAAAAACCGGAATCTGAAATCGATGTTAAATGCTGTGAACGTAACGGGGTAGGTATTGCCGGCAGGATGACCGGAGGCGGGGTCTTGTTCCATAATGATGAGATAACCTATAGTTTTGCCTGCGGTAAAGCCGATGTAGGTGAGCCTGCAAGCGCACTCGTTTCGTACCGTGAGATCTGCGCTTTTCTTATTAAATTTTACAATACGATAGGGCTTAGCGCATCTTTCGCTTGTGAAGCGCCGGATTTTAAAGATAAAAGCGTTCCCCACGAACTTTGCAGCGCATCGCATGAAAAATACGATATAGTGATAAAAGAAAAAAAGATCGGCGGCAACGCTCAGAAAAGGACAAGGCAGGCGATATTCCAGCATGGCTCTATTCCATGCAGTATTGACTGGTCTGCCATGGGACGTTATGTTAAGGGGCTGCCGGATGATATTTACAGACATGTTACTACGCTCGCCCAGGAGCTTGTAAAAGTTCCGGACAAAAATATTCTGGAACAAAAACTGATCGATGCTTTTGCTGTAACATTTGATGTTAAATTTATCGAGGAAGACGGATCGTCATATGAAGCCGGAATGGTTAAATAAAAAAATAGATCTTAAGACATATTCCCAGATGAAGAAAGCCCTGCGTGCCTTGCGGGTTGAAACTGTCTGCGAACAGGCGATGTGTCCGAATGCCGGCGAATGCTTCGGCCGTAATGAAGCGACTTTTCTTATATTGGGTAAGCATTGCACAAGGATGTGCAGTTTCTGCAATATAGATAAAAGCAAACCCCTTCCTCCCGATCCGGAAGAACCAAAAAGAGTAGCCGATGCCGCAGCGCATTTTTCTTTAAAGCACGTTGTTATCACAAGCGTCACGCGCGATGACCTTCCGGACGGTGGAGCCGCCATATTTGCAGATACTGTGGTCTCAGTCCGCAAAAGATCGCCCGGCGTTACCATTGAAATATTGATACCTGATTTTAAACTTTTAAAGTCCAGTCTTGAGGCTGTTGTAAAAGCTGCCCCGGACATCATAGCTCACAATATAGAAACCATACCTTCTTTATATGCGTCAGTTCATCAGGGCGCGGATTATAAACGTTCTATAGAGGTTCTGCGTATAATTAAAAATATATCTCCGGATATGAAGACAAAATCCGGTATTATGCTGGGTCTGGGTGAGAAAGAGGAAGAAGTGTATTTGTCGATGAAGGATCTGCGCCGTGCAGGATGTGATTTTTTAAGTATCGGACAATATCTTGCTCCAAGCAAACGCCATTATCCGGTCAAAGAATATATCAGGCCGGAAAAATTTGAACAATACAAAGAGAAGGCCAAAGAGCTGGGCTTCTCGCATGTCGAGAGCGGGCCGTATGTGCGTAGTTCGTATATGGCTGGGAGCTATCTAAACCGATAATTTGCCGTGTTAAGCCTGAATTAACAATAACTACTTTTGTTAAATAATACTTGACAAGAAGTTGCTGATAGTTTATACTATCCAAAAAGGAAAATATGAAGATCGTAGGTGTGAATATAAAAAGGTTAAGAGAAGAGCAGGGGCTGACACTCCGTGCGCTGGCCAAGAAGCTTGATATAAGCGCCAGTTTTTTATCGCAGGTTGAAAGCGGCAAAGCTTCACCATCTCTGGCTACCTTGAAGAGCATATCCGATACGCTTTCTACGACTATAGGCAATTTAATAGGCGAGGCTCAGAAGTCGGAGGAGAGTCCGGTGGTAAAGGCGGAAGAGCGAAAATCTATGCAGGAAGCCGGCAAAGGTATAAATCTCTATCTTCTGACATCACGCGATCCTAATAAACAGATGGAACCCCTTCTCTTTAAACTTAAAGAAGGCGCCACATCCGGAGCAAGTTCCTACAGGCATTTTGGCCAGGAATTTGTCTTAGTGCTTAAGGGTTCGATCGAGGTTATGCTCAACAGCACGGTTTATATATTAAAGAAGGGGGATAGTATATATTTTAATTCAAGCGTTCCGCATGCTTTTAAGAATATAGGTAAAGATGAAGCGGAAGCTGTCTGGGTTGTAACGCCCCCGACATTCTAAAAGGCATTTTTTTTGGAGAAAATGTTAATTAATAGTTAATAGTGTTAACTAGCAAATAACAAACTGGAGGTGTGTTGTGAAAGAGTTGATGAAGCAGAAAGCAAAAGGCCTTAAAAAGCCAATGGATAAATTTAAAAAGAAGATATCCGGCATCAGGGTTGACAATACGAGCATGGGCGAGTTTGCTGATATTGTCTCCGCCGAGATGAAAGAGCTGGCGTTCGATAAAGTTACTAAAGATAAGGCAGGCAACCTGATAGGTATCATAAAAGGTTACGGTAACAAGGCTTCCGTCGTGATGGTGTCGCACATTGACGCCATGACGAAGAATCAGCAAAAACTGGAAGGCCTTGATGACAACGGCATGGCAAGATTTAAAGCAGGTATTGTTTCGAGCGTTTATGCCGGAGCATTGATAAAAAATTCGATGCTGCCGTTGACAGGCGACCTGATAGTATGCTGCGTGCCGAGGCATGAAAGCTGTGATTCCGGCGTTAAATATCTTTTTGACGATTTTCTTAAGAATCAGATAAAGAAAATCAAAGGCGTTATCCTTTGTGAGCCTACAGGATTTAATGTTAACCTCGGCCACAAGGGGAGGATGGAATACGAGATAGTGGTGAGGGGAAGGCTGAATGAGAGTTTTCTTGAAAACCGCGGGATGAATATGCTCGGAACGATGTTCCCTCTTATAAGTGAACTTGAGAAAGTGTCGAAAGAATTGCCGAGCGATCTGAATCTGGGCCGTTCCGGCCTTAGGATAAAAGATGTGCGTTACAGCGGATACCATCCGCAGGATGAGGTAAATGAATTCAGGGTAGTTGTTGACAGGGTGTTCATTCCGGAGGAGAGCAGGGACTTTGTTCTGGATAAAGCCAAAACTATAGCCAAGAGTGTTTATAAGACTCAGGCAGATGTTACCGTCAATACTCTCCTCGCCCGGGAAAGGGTTAAAACCTATACGGGTATGGAGCTTCTGTCAGAGAAAGAATCTAAGCCATGGTCTATGGAGAGCCATGAACCTTTTGCCCTGGAGTCGCTTAAGTGCCTGAAGGAAAATGGCTTTAAGTCCGAATTTGGGTATTGGAAGAAGCTGATCACGGAAGGTTCATACACTTACGCAAAACTTAAAATACCAACTATAGGATTTGGCGCCGGACTGGAAGACGCAGGCGATACTGAGCCGGATTTGCTTGGCACCGACCGGATCGAAAGAGCGTCTTATGGACAGGCGCTGATTGTCCAAAGGAATATAGGTATGCCTACTTTTGGCTGGAGCTCGGATGAAATATAAAGATTGTCCCGTCGCAAATATTCTTGTGCTTAATTGCGGGAGCTCATCTTTAAAATATAAGATCCTGAGGATGCCCGGCGGGGCGGAGCTTGTCCGCGGTGAAGCTGAGAGAGTCGGTATTAAAACCAAAGGACCGTCCCTTATCACTCATTATGTTATGGGCAAAAAAAGGATCGTTGAGGCATCCTTGCCGGACCATTCATCCGCGCTTAAAAAAGTTCTTGAGATGATAGCTTGTGATGCGAAAAAAAATAAAGATATCCGATTTGATGCTTTTGCCCACAGATATGTTCATCCCGGCACGTTTTTTACTAAATCCGTAAAAGTTGACAGGACTGTTCTGAACAAGCTTAAAGAGACGCTGCCGCTTGCGGCAATACACAATCCGATATCCTATGGGCTTATTGAATTTTGTCATAGTGAATACGCAAGGATAAGTCAGTACGTAGTTTTTGATACGGCGTTTCATAAGACCATCCCGCCGGAATTTGCTACCTATGCGATGCCGCAAAAGGTTGCAAAAAAATATGGAATAAAAAAAATAGGTTTTCATGGAATATCTCACAGGTATGTTATGGAGGAGGCGTGCAAGTTTCTAAATAAGGACCGGACACAGCAGAAGATAATAAGTTGTCATCTGGGCACTGGCGGATCAAGTGTTTGTGCTATAGATTACGGAAAGTCTATAAATAGCTCTATGGGATTTACGCCCCTGGAAGGCCTTATGATGAATACGCGCTGCGGCGACATAGATCCGGGAGCGGTATTTTACATAATGTTTAAAGAAAGTTTTTCATCGGAAGAAGCTGAAAGTATATTGAACAATAAGAGCGGGATCCTGGGGATGTTTAGCTCTTCATCCGACCTGAGAGATGTCATTGGCGGTATAGATAAAGATAAGCAGGCCAAGGTTACATTTGATATGTATGTGCGCAGGGTGAGGGCGTATATAGGGTTTTATACTCTGATACTTAAAAAAGCGGATATTCTGATATTTACGGATTCGCTGGGGGTGGGTTCATCCCTTCTTCGCCGCAGCATTTGCAGGAATATGCGATTCTTAGGGCCGGACATCGATGAGAAAAGGAATACGCAGTATAAAGACGGTATATATGAGATATCGTCTCCTGCTTCTGAAACCAAAATCCTGGTGATCCCTACGGATGAAGAGATTATGATAGCGCGGGAAGCTTATAAGGAGTCGGCAAGAATATGATCCTGGTAATAGATTGCGATTTAAAGCAGATAAAGATCCGTTCCTTTAAAGAAGTGCATGGCAGCATCTCTGCCTCAGATCATGTTAAAGACATGGAAGAGGTGCGCAGCGATGCGGCGCTTGTAAAATATATCCGTGACATTGCGGGCAGGAGCAGGATAAGGGCTGTCTCTTTCAGGATATTGTTCGGCGGCGATTATTTTGCCGGTCCGGCAATTATAGATTCAAGGTTTTTTACGCGTTTTGAAAAACTTACAGACCTGTTTCCTTTCTATGTGCCGCCGATATCTCATATGCTGAAAAATTTCCGCGCAGTATTTAAAGATATTCCCTTGATAGCATTTTTTGAAACATCATTTTTCCTGAGCCTTCCCGACGAAGAGAAATATTATGCTATGCCATTTAAGTATTCAGAAGACAACAAAATAAAAAAATGGGGTTTTCACGGCATATTCCATTCCGCCAATGCTGATATGCTTTCCGTCAGCAGTAAAGGCGTTTCTATAGTATTTGATAAGCAGACTACCGTGTGTGCTGTTCACAACCGGAAACCCCTGTCCGTCAGCCTGGGGTATACGCCGCTCGAAGGGGTTATGTCCAGAACATCGTGCGGGGATATGGACCCCGGAATAGTCTTTTATCTTATGAACGTCCATAATTTTTCTATATATAAAATAGATGAAATGCTGAAGAATGAGAGTGGGTTTGTTGGACTGACCGGTTATAATATCGGATTAAACGAGATGCTTAAGCTTCGCGGCAAGGACGCAAAGGTCGATCTGGCATTCGATATTTATCGCGCGCAGATAATGAAGTATATAGGGGAAGGAATATCGGTCATGGGAGGCCTTGACGACATAATTTTTTCAGGAAGCAATGTCCGCTTGTTCACACCTATAATTTATGATGTCCTTAAAAAAATATCTTTCCTCGGACTGACCGTTGATAATTTACCATGGGCGAAAGACAAAGATATCATAACTGCCACTTCCGCAGACTCAAGTATAAAAACCCGCATCAATACCATGGACCTGAGCGATATAATTTTCCGTAACAGTCTTTCCTTCCTGAAGAAATAACCGGTTTCTAGGTCGATATGTCGAATTAATTATTCCAAAGCATTTATTCCTGTGGTAAAATAAACAGAAATAGTTTCTATATAGGAGGATATATAGTGGAGGAGTTTCTTAAGAAATTAAAAATAAATAAACTTAAATGTACGCCTAAAAGAAAAGCGGTGATAAGGCTGTTTTTAGATGAAAAACGGTATTTGAGCCCTGACGAGATATTTTCCTTAATAAAGAAAGAATTTAAAAAAGCGAGCCTGCCTTCCGTATACCGCAATTTGGAAGAGTTATGCGATATAGGCATTCTTCTTAAAGTGATGAGGCCTGATAGAAGACTTTATTATGCGCTTTGCGGAGCGAAGAAAGATGCGCACCACCATCATATAATCTGTGTAAAGTGCGGCAAAATCGGCGAGTTTCCAGACTGCGATCTTTTCAATAAAAAAGTGTCAGGAGGATTTAAAATCCTGAATCATTTTTTGCAGCTCGACGGGCTATGCAAAGAATGTAGATAGACAACGTATTATGCCACCCATCGAAAAAATCATACTTAATACACCTATTATGGCCATATTTATTGTTTTCTGGGCCGGTGTCGTCGCTTCTATGAGTTCGTGCACTTTTGTTAGGATTCCGGTCATTTCAGGGTATGTCGCCGGTGCTTCGCATTCCAAAAAGAAAGCATTCCTAATAACCATATCTTTTGTAGCGGGATTAATAGTGAGTTATACAATGCTGGGTATTTCTATCGGCATGATAGGGAACTTTACAGGGATACTTATAAATGCAAGCAAGGTAATCTATAGATTATTAGGTATTTTTCTTATTGTGAGCGGATTGTTTTTTTCGGGCCTTATAGAAATAAGACCTAAACGACATGCCGATATAAGTACTGAAAAATTTAAAAAGAAAGGTTACCTGGGAGCATTTTTATTTGGTGTAGTTTTCGCATTCCTCGAAATGCCTGCCTGTCCGTGCTGCAGCTCTGTCCTGCTTGTGATATCGAGCGTTGTTGTCCTCAAGGGTTCATTTGCGTATTCTTTGATGATATTTTTCAGCTTTGCTTTAGGGCAGAGCTTTCCTATATTGCTGATAGGTTCTTCGACCGGAATTTTGAAATATCTTACGCCAAAAATAGAAAAATCTGAAGAATGGATTAAGTTTATAGCAGGAAACGTACTTATAGTTTTGGGAATATGTTTTTTTATCATAGCTTAACAGGGATGGGTAAATGACAGAAAAAAATCCGCATTGCGCTTGCGGGCATATGCACGACCATGTGCCATTAATAAGCTTAAAGAAAAAATGGTTCTTAAGCGCCATCTTTATTTTTTTAAGTTTAGTCGCGTTAAAACCATTTTTATTTACGCAGATTTTTAACAGAGCCTGTGCGTATGTAGCCTACCCTTTATATGATGACGCCATAAGACAATACAAAAAATGCGTTTTTTTGAATAAAAATAGTGATGACGCCTGGGATTGGCTTGGCTACGCATATAAGGGTAGGGGTGATGTCATGGAGGCGATAGAAACTTATGAAGATGCAATCAGAATAAACCCTGATAACAGAAAAGCTCGTTTCAGTTTGGGTATGATTTATGTGATGAATAAGGATTTTAATGCAGCGGTAAAGCACTTTAACTATATTGTAGCTATGGGCAAAGAAAATGAGGTGACGTTAAGTCTCATATCATATCATCGATCTTCCTGTGAAATGCTCATCACATGCTTTGAAAGGCTGGGAAATGCTGCCGAATTGAAACGTGCCATAGATGTGACATTAAAATTTTATCCGGACAATGCAAAGGCGAAGGGCAAGCTTTTGAAAATCAAGGGTACGTGAGATGAAGATAAAAGTCTGTTTTTTGTCGCTTTTAATAATCGTTGTCATAAGTGTAAGTGGGGGTTTTGGGCCGCGCCGTATTGATTTCGTTAGCATGTCGAGTGCTGCCGAAGCGAGCGTAGGCAAAGCAGGTGAAATTTACACCGTGACCTTTGAGCAGTTGGAGCAGACGAGGAAGTATGCAGATAAGAAAAAGAAAGGTGAAGATATAACAGGTTTCCCTGACGAAATATTGAAGCTTAACGGTAAGATGGTAAAACTAACGGGGAATCTCTTGATTCCAAGTGAACAATATTACATGAATGAGCCGTTAAAGAATTTTGCGATATCCAGGAACGCGTTTGGCTGCCCATGCTGTACGTGGGGGCCTGCGCCCACTGTATTTGATAGTGTTTTTGTGACCTTAAAAGAAGGTGTGCGTTTGGACCCGCCCTATTCTCAACGTGTAACCGTGACAGGAATATTTAAGGCAGAGAAGAGTTCCTGCGAAGACGGAAAGCTTGCAGGTTTATTCTACATAACTAATGCTACGGCTGAGAAGGTTAAGGAATCGTTTTTAAGCAGCATTCTTTCTTATTAATTATTTTGACAATCTTTTTGTTCGGTGTATAATAAATAGAAATGATTTCTATTTATATTGGAGGGCCTATGAAGAGATCGGTTTGTTTTATTATGGTTTTCTGTATGTTAAATGTTTTTCTACCGGGGATTTTATATGCTCCTAAAGCGAATGCTGAAGAGCCGAGAAATATTAATGTAGTTGCGTCTTTTTATCCTATGTATATCATAGCGTTAAATGTCTGTAAGGATGTGCCTGGCGTAACGGTAGAAAATCTTACTCCGCCGACGACAGGATGTCTGCATGATTATTCTATAACGACAAATGATATGAAAAAGCTGGTAGGGGCGGATATTCTTGTCGCAAATGGCGCAGGGATGGAATCGTTTTTAGACAAAGTGGTCGCGCAATACCACGGGATTAAAATAGTTATTTTATCAGAGGGTATTTCTCTTATAAATGATAACGCAGGTGATAATCCGCATGTATGGGTAAGTATTTCCGATTATATATTCGAAGTTAAGAATTTGGTTAAAGCCATGGTATCTTTTGACCCTGTGCACAAAGAGCTGTATATCGAAAATGAGGGTGCGTATATCGCTAAATTAGAGAAGCTGCGTTTATCTATGAATTCAGAGCTGGCGCTGTTTAAAGGGAAAAAAATAGTCACGTTCCATGAAGCATTCCCATATTTTGCCAGAGAGTTTGGCTTGGATATAGCTGCTGTTGTGGAAAGGGAGCCGGGCAGCCAACCGAGCGCAAAAGAGCTGGCCGAAACCGTAGACCTTATTAAAAGAAGCGGGATAAAGACCTTGTTTGCCGAACCGCAGTATCCGGCAACTGCCGCAGATACCATAGCTAAAGAAACGGGTGCGTCGGTTTATGTTCTAGATCCTGCTGTCGCAGGCCCTGATGACCCGGATGCCTATCTGAATATCATGGAAAGCAATCTCATTGTTTTACGTAAGGCCTTGGCTCAATGAATACATGCGAACATTGTTGTACAAAGATAGAAAATTTAAATGTTAGATTGGGTTCTACCGTTATTTTAAATGGTATCAATCTTCATGTAAATTGCGGAGAGCTGATAGCGATAATTGGGCCTAACGGCGCCGGGAAAACGACTCTGCTGCGAGCGATATTAGGGGAAATACCTTATAGCGGCAGTATAAATTTTCAGGTAAAAGGCAAGCTCAATAAGCATCCGCGCATCGGTTATGTTCCTCAGAAACTAAATTATGATCTCGATTCTCCTCTAAGTGTATCCGATCTCATAGCGTCCGCCATCAGCAAAGATCCTGTATGGCTGGGGGTGAAGCATTCTGTAAAAGAAACAATAAAGGCTTCCTTGGAAGGTGTGTCTGCCGGAAACCTTTTGGGAAAAAGGATAGGAGAGCTCTCCGGCGGTGAGCTGCAGAGAGTCCTTCTTGCTATGGCTATGACGCCTAAGCCGGACCTGCTTTTACTGGATGAGCCGATGTCGGGCGTGGACGCTAAAGGCCTGGCACTTTTTTATGAAATAGCATCCTCATTAAAAAAGACGAACGATGTTACGGTGCTGCTTGTTACGCATGACCTTATAGGGGTAGCGCCTCATGCTGACAGGATGGTGCTTTTGAATAATTCTATTATCGCAAGCGGTAAGCCGCAGGAAGTGCTTTCCGATGAGCGGCTCATACAGTCTTTGGGGCCGAGCTTGTGGAATATTTCGAAACTACCCGGCCCTGCTTCGGATAAAGAGGCGCGGTGATCATGGAAAATTTATATAAAATTATGGAATTGATCCTGCCTTTTGGCTGGGCGAAATATGATTTTATGAAAAATGCCATTCTGGCGGTTATCTTAATTACCCCTGTGTTTGCTCTTCTGGGAACAGCTATTATAAGTAAGCACATGGCGTTTTTTTCTGACGTGTTGGGGCATTCCGCTCTGGCTGGTATAGCGATCGGAGTAGTCTTGGGATTGCCGGATCCTTCTGTATCGATGATAGCTTTGGGGGTGGTGCTGGCTATTGCTGTTGTGTTATTTAAAGGGACTACTCAGGCTGCTTCCGATACAGTATTGGGCGTATTTTTTGCTATGGTGGTAGCTTTAGGTATCGTTATCCTTAGCCGCGGGGGTGGATTTGCAAAATACACTGCTTATTTGATAGGCGACATCCTGACAGTTACGCCTTCGCAGGTTGTTATACTGGCATTAATGGCAGTAGGTGTTCTCTTCTACTGTGTGGTATGCGGAAATAAGCTTTCGATGGTTAGTGTAAATTCTTCTCTTGCCTCGAGCCGTGGCATTAATGTACTTCTAATAGAGATAAGTTTTGCCGTTCTTGTAGCGCTTGTTGTAACTTTATCGATACGTTTAGTGGGTATTTTGATAATCAATTCTTTGCTTATACTGCCTGCAGCCGCATCCCGTAATATTGCAGGAGATATGCGCCGGTATACTATGTTTGCGGTGGTAATAAGCCTTGTGTCTGGTGTGGCGGGTTTGATCTGCTCATATTATTGGGGAGCGGCCTCAGGGGCTACTATAGTTCTTTTTGCGGCATTATTTTATTGTTTAACGGCCTTGCTTAAAAAAATATTTAAAAAGTAATTGACAGAGATCTTTTACGTGTTACTATATTTAAAATAGTAACATCAATTTAAGCGAGGTAACGTATGGCGGGATTGGCGCGTTTCGGGATATCCGCGGAAAAAGACCTTCTAGACAAATTTGATCGTTTGATGAAAGCCAGGGGCTGCACAAACCGTTCGAAGGCCTTCTCTGACATCGTGCGTCAGGAGCTTGTTAAGCGCGAATGGGTGGAGGGCAAAGAGGTCGCCGGGGCTATCATAATGATCTACGATCACCATAAGCGGGAGCTTGTGAATAAGCTTATGGATATACAGCATGATTTCAGCAAAGTGATAATGTCGACCCAGCATATTCACCTGGATCATGATAACTGTCTTGAGATAGTGGCTATAAAAGGAACAGCGGAGAAAGTACAGAGACTAGCGGATATTTTAAGGGCGATAAAAGGTGTTAAGCATGCCACTCTCAGCATGTCAAGTACCGGCAAGGGGATATAATTTTTTTTGGTATAAAGTAGCACGATTTTTAAATAAGTAATACTACATAGCGGATGTGGGCATTGAAAAAAAATACTATAGTTGTGACGGGCGGCGCGGGTTTCATAGGGAGTTGTTTTTTGTGGAAGCTAAATAAAGAAGGCATAAATGATATTATAGTAGTAGACAATCTCGGCACTTCAGAAAAATGGCATAATCTCTCCGGCAAAAAGATATCCGATTATATACAAAAAGAAGATTTTTTAGGACTGCTTCATTCCGGTAAGATTTCCGGTATAAAAACGATAGTGCACCTTGGCGCCTGCAGTTCAACCACTTTTACCGATGCTGCGTACTTTGTAAAAAACAATTACGAATATTCCAAAGCCCTCGCTATATGGGCAATAGATCATAGAGTCAAATTCATATATGCCTCATCCGCCGCAACATATGGTGATGGTGAGTTTGGTTATCGGGATGATGTCGAAACCATCCTGAAGCTGAAACCTCTTAATATGTATGGGTATTCGAAGCAGCTTTTTGACTTATGGTTATTAAATAATCGTTTGGATTTGGATAAGGAAGCTACTGGCGTTAAATTTTTTAACGTATTCGGGCCCAATGAATATCATAAAGGCGATATGATGAGTGTAGTGTGCAAAAAATTTAAAGAAGTTACCGATCATGGATGCATAAAACTGTTTAAGTCATATAGGAGAGATTGTAAAGACGGCGAGCAAAAAAGAGATTTTATATATGTGAAAGATGCCGTCGATGTTTTATTTTTCTTTTTGAGTAACCCCGGGAAAACCGGGATATTTAATTTAGGAAGCGGGGTTGCTCATAGCTGGAATGAGCTAGCCGCTGCTATGTTTTCCGCCGTTAATAAAAAACCTTGCGTTAAATATATAGAGATGCCGGAAACGTTAAGAGAGAAATACCAGTATTTTACCCGGGCGGAGATGGGGAAGCTGAGAAAATCCGGGTATGAAAAGAGTTTTGCGACGATCAGCGAATCTGTTAAGGATTACGCCTTATATTTAAAAAATAATAGATATCTGTGAGGTATTTAGAAAGGAGGAGAAGATGCACGATCTGAAATACGCAAATGAAATTATTTCAATGCTTAAGAAGGGTAATTTCAAAAATAGTAAGTGTAGCGTTATTGTAAATGTAACTTTAAGTCCGTTTAGTCATGTTAAGCCGGAAGGGCTTAAAGAAACTTTTAAGGTATTGGCTCAGCCTGAAGGTTATGGACACGTTAAACTTAATGTAAAGACAGGCGAATTTACCATGCATTGTAAAAGTTGCAAAAAGATATCAAAGCACAGCGAACCTGTGTTTGAGTGTCCTATGTGTAAAAGCAGTGATTTTGATATAGATAAAGGTAAAGAATTTTATATCGATTTTATATCGAGCGAATAAAGGAAGGAGAAGCAGCATATGTGGGGTAAAGTAGTAAGAAAACTAACAGTTCTATTCATTGCCATGTCTTTTTTAGCGCAACCTGTGTTTGCGAGCGAGGAAGAGCTCAAAAAAGAAATCGCTGAACTGAAAGCAAAAATATCGGAAATGGATCAGCTGAAAGCGCAGATAGCGGAGCTTCAGAAGCAGGTTGGTGAGCAGAAGTGCGCTATATTGGAACAACAGGGAACTGTAAGGGATGTAAAGCAGTCTCTTATACAGGCTGTGCCTACCGAAGGATTGATAAAATACGCGCCGGGCGAGGGAGTCGAATTGCCATGTGGATTTAAGATACAGGCTGACGCGACGTTTATTGTGCAGGGGACTCCGGATGCTAATAATGCCGGAGACAGCAATAAGTCCAGATGCGATGCTTCGTGGTCTGCAGACATATTTATAGAGAAGGCATTTGACGACTGGGGTCTTGCATTGATGCATCTAGAGCCGGGTCAGTCAAACACTCTTGAAGACAGGCTTAATGTTTTCAGTAATGTTAACAGGGATGCTAATGATACCAACGCAAATGTTCCTATAACGGAAGTCTGGTATCAGCATTACCTTTTTAATAAACAAGTTTCTGTAACTGCCGGTAAAATGGATCCGGCCAATTATCTGGACCAGAACGAATACGCGTTCGATGAAACCACGCAGTTCTTAGGCCGTATGTTCAGGAATTCTGCGGCTATAGAGTGGCCGAATGATAATACTCTCGGCGCTTCTATCTCAATGGTTCTGGAAAGGCTGCCTTATATAGCAGTAAATGCATCATATTTCAACGCAAACAATACCTATAAGGATATTTTTGACAAACCTTTCATATCAACGGAACTTACCTTTATGCCGGCTAAGGCATTCGGATATGATGAAAAAATGTGGGCTGGTAATTATAGAGCTTATTTATGGTATAACGGCCTGGACCATGTTAAATTTACCGCAGTGGAGGATAGTTCCAAGCAAACCAATACAGGTTTTGGATTGAGCTGTGACCAGATGATAACGGATGTTTTCGGCGCATTTGCCAGACTCAGCTGGCAGAGAGGCGATGTCAGTATAGCAAGCACAAATCTGAATGCGGCGCCCGTCGAGTGGATGTGGTCTGCCGGCCTTCAGATGACAGGTAAGTACTGGAAAAGAGACGAAGACGTTCTCGCCTTCGCTATAGGCCAGTTGTTCCCTAGCAGTGAATACAAAGGGTATGATGATGGCACTGTGCATGGCACGGCTGCTGAAGGGCACTTTGAAGCTTATTATAATTTCAAAATTACAAAAAACCTGGCACTTAGTCCGGATATTCAATTTATCTGGAATCCCCGAGGTGTTAATGAATCGTATCAGGGAGACAGCAATACAATATTTGTTTATGGCATGAGAGGTCAAATTAGTTTTTAAGTAAAAACGAAAGGGGACAGTATGCATATACCAGATGGTTATCTAGGGCCTACGACATGCGGATTTTTCTATGTAGTAATGGCTCCCATATGGGCGATAGCTTCCAGTGTGGTTAAAAAAACACTTAAGGCAAAACAAGTGCCGCTTTTAGCTATAGGCGCTGCGTTCAGTTTTGTTATTATGATGTTCAATGTTCCGATACCCGGAGGGACGACCGGACACGCCGTAGGCGGAGTATTGGTTGCGATACTATTGGGACCGTGGGCGGCTTGTATAGCGATTACCGTAGCGCTTGTAGTCCAGGCTCTATTATTTGGTGACGGCGGTATTACTGCGATCGGGGCGAACTGCTTTAATATGGCGTTTGTTCTGCCGTTTGTCGGATACTATATATATAAAATTATCAGTTATAATTCTTCTGCCAGCTCCGGGCGAAGAGTTATCGCTGCAGGCATTGCGGGGTATGTCGCCCTGAATATTGCTGCTGCGATGACGGGATTTGAATTTGGTATTCAGCCTTTATTGCACAAGACGGCAGCCGGACAGGCGCTATACTGCCCCTACGGGTTAAATGTTGCTCTTCCGGCAATGATCGGCGAGCACGCTCTTGTATTTGGATGGGTAGAGGCTATTGTAACGGCGCTGGTTGTTAAATATTTGCAGAAGCAGGATTTGAGCCTGCTTGAAGAGGGGAGGAAATAATAATGAAGCTAACCACAAAATTATGTATAGGATTGGCGGTATTGATCGTCTTGTCTCCCATAGGACTTATATTGCCGGATCATTTTAAAGCAGGCTCGGCATGGGGTGAATGGGGAGCCGATGAAATGCAGAAATTAGTCGGTTATATTCCGCAAGGCCTTGAGAAACTTTCCGCTCTCTGGAGTGCGCCTATACCTGATTATGCTTTTAAGGGCTGGGAAGAAAAAGGATTGCCACAGCTTAGTGTAGCCTATATAATATCAGCTATTACGGGAATAGGGATAACGGTTTTAGCCGTGTTTTTTATAGGGAAGATGCTGGTTAAAAAAGGCGATTAATGTTGGCAGTTAAAAGGAAAAATAATTTCATAGAGCGCTCTATCATGAGCGCTCTATCTTTTTTAAAAGAATCCGTATTTTCGGATGAATACGCGTCGGTGTCTGGTTTTCTGCAGTCGATAGATCCAAGGATAAAAGCTGTGACATTCGCAATTTTTATCGTGACAGTTCTTTTTACAAAAAGTATTGTGGTTTCCTTTTTTCTCTACATTGCATGTTTGTTTCTTGCGTATTTGTCAAAGATAAATCTTGGATTTTTCCTGAAGAGAACATGGGTATTTATGCCCCTGTTCTCGCTATTCATAGCCATACCGGCTTTGTTCAGTTTCTTCTCGCCAGGAGACCCGATATTGACTTTTAAGATAATGAATTTAAACTTTATTATTACGAGACAGGGCCTGCTGGGCGCTTCGCTTTTTGTGACGCGCGTAATTGCCTCAGTCTCTTTTGCTGTGCTTTTAAGCATTACAACAAAACATTTTGAGCTGCTTAAAGTCCTGCGTGTAATAAAGGTGCCGCAGGTATTTGTTATGGTGCTTGGGATGTGCTACAGATATATTTACCTTTTTATGGAAGTGGTCGAAAATACTTATGTGGCTATAAAAAGCCGTGTGGGACGAAGGGTGCATTATAAAAAAGGGCAGCATATGGTAGCATGGAATATGGCATCTTTATGGTACAGGTCGTATCGGCTGAATGATGCTGTGTATGGTGCAATGTTATCCAGAGGTTACCGGGGAGAGCCGGTCGTATTGCATGATTTTAAGACACGGCCTATGGACTGGGTATGGTTTCTTTTAGTGATATCAGCCTCCGGCGCACTTCTTTATTTCGGCGAAATGTGGAGATTTAACATAATATGAGCGAGATAATTTTCAAAGCAGAAGATGTCCGTTTTTCGTATCTTGGGAAATATCCCGCCCTGCGCGGAGTGAATATTTCGGTTGAAAAAGGTCAGCGGGTGGCTATCATCGGAGCTAACGGTTCCGGCAAGTCTACTCTTTTGCATCTTTTCGATGCCCTGATATTCCCTGATAGCGGTTCTGTAAAAGCGTTTGGCGTTGAGCTTGGCGAGGGCGCATTTAATGATGAGGGGTTTAATCATGAGTTCAGGTCGAAGGTGGGCCTGGTATTCCAGAATCCGGATGTTCAGCTATTCTGCCCGACTGTAAAAGAGGAGGTTATGTTCGGCCCGCTTAATCTTGGTTTTGACCGCAAAGAAATAGATAAGGTTTTTGACCCGATAATGAAGATATTCGGCATAGAAGATCTTTCTGATAGGATGCCCCATCAGTTAAGTATAGGCGAGAAGCGGAAAGTATCAATGGCGTCTGTTTTGATATCCGGCCCGGAAGTGCTTTTGCTGGATGAGCCTACTGCCGGGCTTGATCCGAGAACCTCCAGGGGGTTGGTGGATCTTCTTAATAAATATCATGGTGATGGCAAGACTATTATTACTGCGACTCACGATATGCATATAATTGAGGAGATCGCCGATATTGTCTATGTGTTCAATCACGATAAAACGATCATACGGTCTGCTCGTCCAGCAGAACTTTTAGCTGATACTACCTTTCTTCATGAGAACAACCTTATTCATGTCCATTCTCACATTCATGATGGCAAATCGCACGTGCATCCGCACGAACACCCTAGTCATGAGCATACTCATTGACAGGATGCTAGTTTTATAGTAACCTTTAAGAAAATATGGATAAAATCCTCAAAAAACCATACCTTGCCGTAACGTTATTAGTAATATTATGCGCATATCTGTTTTTATTTAAATTAGGGGATATGGCGCTTACCGACCCCGATGAGACTTTCTATGCCCAGACGGCAAAAGAGATGGTCAATAAGGGTGACTGGACGACTCCGTATCTTTACGGCAAACCGCAGTTTGAAAAACCTATCCTGATATACTGGCTGATAGAAATTTCATATAAAATATTCGGGGTGAATGAAATGTCTGCGAGGCTGCCATCAGCATTGTTTGGCCTGATAGGTGTTATAGCTATGTATTTTCTTGGGTCTGTGCTCTTCGGTAAAAAAGCAGGTTTTTTATCAGCGGTGATATTGGCCACAAACGTAGAATATATAGTGCTTTCCAGAGCATGCATTACCGACATGACATTGACGGCATTTATGCTGCTTGGCGTCCTGTTTTTCTTCTATGGGTATCTGAAAAATAAGAAATCCTTTTACATATTATCATCCGCCGCTTTTGCTTTCGCGGTCCTAGCGAAAGGGCCAATAGCAATTGCGCTGCCCGTCCTGGCATTTATTATATTTCTGGCTATAGTTGGAGATCTCGGCAGTTTAAAGAAGATACCATTTGGATGGTGCGTTCTGATATTCGTGGTCATTGCCGGGCCATGGTATTTTACGGCTTATAAGCTTCACGGTATGGAATTTATCGATGCTTTCTTCGGATTCCATAATGTTACGAGGTTTATGCAGTCGGAGCACAAGATCGGCTCTCAATTTTATTATAATATCCCGGTTATTATGGCAGGATTTTTCCCATGGAGCATATTTTTACCATTTGGTTTCTGGTATATATTCAAAAATAGACAGGGGGCCAGGGGCGATGGGCGGGTAGAAGCAAAAGGCTCTGTTTTTGCGCTGGTTTGGTTCTTTGTGATTTTCCTGTTTTTCTCAGCGTCCCGCACAAAATTACCGACGTATGTTTTCCCGACTTTCATATCGCTCGCGCTTATAGTCGGCGCGCTATGGAATGAATTTTTAAATTCAGGCAAAATATCCGGATCCGTCGCTGCAGGGGTGAAGGTATCTTATTATTTATTGGCAATAGCGATCATAGCGGGTGCTGTAGGTTTGTCTATATTTGTAAAGATCGACATGCCCGAAATATTAAAAGGAGTTGTCTTCTCGAGTCTTGTGTTAGTCTTTGGATTTATTGCCTCGGCAGTTTTATTTTTAAAGAAAAAACATTTCGCGTCTTTTTGTCTAATTGTAGTGTCTTTGGCAGCACTGATACTGCCGCTTGATTTTTACGTATTGCCGGATGTTGAGCGCTACGAATCGAGCAAAGAAGTGAGCGGCAAATTGCGCCTGCTGATCAAAGAGGGCGAGGCGCTCGGTTCACAGAGCAACTATCTTCCCGGGCTTGCGTTTTACGCGGATAAATTTCCGGTAGACCTGGATAAACACCACATTATGGTAAATTTTTTAAATTCGGATAAACGGGTCTGGGCTGTAATAAAGGATAAAAACCACAGAGGGCTGTATGATCCGGCGATAAATAATGAATATGTTAAGCCGACCTACCTGTTATATACCGTAGGGAAAAGGTCGATAGTAACCAATGTCGAACCGGACGATGGCGTCTATATCCTGAAAAGAGAATTTGTTAAATGATAAAACATAGCATATCTTTCGTATTTCCGATGTTCAATGAGGCTGAGAATATTGAGGAGACCTTAAGGCGCGCGACAGCTCTGGCGTCGGAGATAGCGGATGACTACGAAATAGTGATAGTTGACGATGCTTCTACCGACGGAAGCGGTGACATTGTTGATAAATTAGCCTCAGCTGATAAGCATATAAAATCCGTACGGCTTAAAGTTAATACAAAATTCGGCGGTGCTTTGAAAGAAGGCCTGAAAAATTCTTCCAAGGGAGTTGTGATATATACTGATTCAGATCTCCCTGCCAGAGAAAAGGATATAAAAGGCGCTCTCGATATGCTTAATGGCGCGGATGTCGTTACGGCATACAGCCTGGTCTTAAAAGACGCTAGTCTTAAGCGTATTATAATGTCGAAAGGTTACAATTTCCTGGTTCGGATTCTTTTCGGTCTTAAAATAAGGGATATAAATTCCGGTCTTAAAATATATAAGAGAAAAGTTATAGAAGGGCTCGATCTGAAATCAAGAAGTCCTTTCATAGATGTCGAAATATTTGCCGAGGCGGCGAGGAGAGGGTTTGCTATAAAACAGTATGGGCTAATATTTGAACTGCGCACAAAAGGAGAATCAACGATATCGAGAATGAGCGTAGTCGCGAGGACATTCTGGGATATGCTGAAGTATAGGTTTTCGAAATGAAGTATCTTATAGTTAGCGCTGATGACCTGGGGCTGTCCGATAGTATAAACCGCGGCATCATGAAAAGCTGTGAGGCGGGGATAACCACAGCCGTTAATGTTCTCTCTTCCGGCGCGGCCTTTTACGATGCTATGGCGCTTCTTAGGGTCGCTAAATTAAAAGAGATAAGCGCGCATCTTGCTCTTACTGAAACTGCCCCCGTGAGCGATCCTTCCGAGGTAGCAAGCCTTGTCACCAGGGACGGAAGATTTCATAAAGGCTATGCGGGTTTTCTTTTACCTTTTCTTTTAGGCAAAATAAGCTCAACGCATATATATATAGAATTGAAGAGCCAGGTCGAAAGGCTGAAAGAATCCGGTCTGCCCATAACAAGCCTTAGTAGTCATCAGCATATCCACATGCTGCCCGGAATATTAGATATCTTCATACAACTAGCAAAAGAATATAGCATCCCCGCTATAAGATATCTGCATAGAGACAGATTTGCTTATCCGTATAACGCGAACAAATTATTTAAAAAAATTATCCTGGGATATTTTGATAAAAATATGATACGTGCGCTTAATAAGGCATCCGTCCTTCACACTGATAATTTTCTCGGATTATTCGATTCGGGAAACATCAGAGAAGATATATTAATGCAGATGCTGACCGAACTACCCGACGGTGTTACAGAGCTTGTAGCACATCCCGGATTTATAAGCGCTGAAGTTTTGGATAGGTGCGTATTTCACCGAAATTGCGAAACTGACCTTGCCGCATTAACAAGCCGCCGCATTAAGAAAGCCATAGCCGATAACGGTATCAAACTCATTACTTTCAGTGAACTTGCCAAACTGCAGGAAAAATAATCCACAGGTTTTAGGTCGCGAAGCGACACTTATGTAAAGAGAAAAAGATTTTTAAGGAAAGGAGAAATATTTCTCCTTTCCTTAAGCTAAGAAATTATCATTATTTTTGCGAAATACATTTAAGGAAAAAGGATACAGCGAGCACTCGAAGATATTGAGAGGTGAGGTGCGAGCGTCATAAGGAAAAAACTACGTTTTTTCCTTTGAAATTTTAGCCGGAGTTTAATAGCAGCTAAAATTGGTGGAGGTGGCGGGAATTGAACCCGCGTCCCCGAACGTCAAAACAAAAGCCGCTACATGTTTATCCTAATCTTTAATTTCCCCTCATGAACTTCAATAGGCGGAATTTCAAAAGGGTATCCTTTTAGATGTCTCGCCCGGATCGCCAAAGGCTAAACTTTCCGGGCCATCCTGCTGTGTGTCGTCAATCCAGCCCCCGCAGGAAAAGAACTGGTTGACGGGTTACCTTATAAAGGTAACGCGACCGGTAGAACTGGTCCCGGCACCACTTGCATGGTGTTCAGGAGTTCGTTTACCGTAGCTGGAACTGTGAAGTTTTCAGCATTTGATTTTTTGCCAGGTGTTTTAAGAGGCCTCCTAGCAACCTCTACATGCTGCTTATGCCTTGCTCATCTGGGTCGAAACCTTTCACCCCCGACGATATATTAAAGAACAATATTAAGCTTTATTTCTCAAAATTCTTTTAAGCTCTCTGTCAGAATCCCGCTTCTTGATAACATCGCGTTTATCGTAAAGCTTTTTTCCTTTTGCCAGCCCAAGCTCAATTTTAACTATGCCATTTTTAAAGTAAGCTTTAAGCGGTATCAATGTTAATTTCTTAGTCGTGATATCCGCCGCAAGTCTTTTTATCTCTCTCTTGTGCAGAAGCAATTTTCTCGGCCTTAACGGATCGGGGTTTGCGATATTCCCGAATGCGTAAGGTGCTATGTGCATATTATACAGAAAAACCGCATTATTGCCTTCGACTCTGGCAAAGCCGTTGGCCAGGCTTGCCTTGGCGGTTCGCAGCGATTTGACCTCTGTACCAGTAAGTGCTATACCAGCCTCAAAGCTCTCGAGTATGTTGTATTCAAACCGTGCGTGTCTATTAGTCGCTATAATGTTATCTGCCATTTTCAAAACTTAATATAGCACAATATCGACGTGAAATCAACCTTGCCAGCGCCGCGGTTTTGAGGTATACTAATAAGCTTAATATTGCCGGAATTTTGTTTAAATGTATGCGGAGATGGTGGAACTGGTCCCTCGGCACGGCCGGAGATAAACGATAGCCTTGCTCGGGACACAAAATACCTAAAAGCTGTTTGAGTTGAGTGAAATTGCGGTATGCGGAGATGGTGGAACTGGCAGACACGCAGGTCTCAGAAGCCTGTGGCGCAAGCCTTGGGGGTTCAAATCCCCCTCTCCGCACCACTTATACTTTATACTATTATGAAAAAAAATTATTACAAATATTACCCTATAATTATTATATGTTGTGCCATTGCATTTTTATCCGGATGCGCGACCAGGGCATCGTATTCTAAACTTGATGCATCTTTGCAGAAGGATGTAAGGATATTAAATGGTTCCGAGTATATACCACTCGTGAAAATATGCGATTTTTACGGTTTTGATTATAAATATGATACTTTTGCCAGGACGGCTTTTATTCGCAAAGGCTCAACCAAAATAATTCTGCGGGATGGGGGAGACAGGGCGCTATTAAATGCAGATATTGTAAAGATGGATAAACCCGCCACTATGAGAGGCGGGGAGCTGTTTATCCCTATTTCGTTTATAAGAAATAATATGGGGGATATGGTAGTTTACCGTCCTGTCGTGAAAACTCCCGTTGCGGCAGAGGGGGCTAAAAGATTTGCAATAAAAACGATAGTCCTGGATCCGGGCCATGGCGGCAATGATCCCGGAGCTATAGGCAGAAGACTTCATATTAAAGAAAAAAACCTGACTCTTCAGTTGGCCAGAAAAATTAAATCCTTATTGGAAGAAGCGGGCATTAAAGTCATTATGACCAGAGACAGCGATGTTTTTATACCTCTTCCCCGGCGCTCAGAGATAGCGAACAAAAGCGGTGCGGATATTTTTGTAAGCGTACATATAAATGCTTCACGTTCAAGGCTTATGAGGGGGTTTGAATGTTATTATCTTTCTAACGCTACAGACGATAATGCCCGTGCGCTCGAAGCATTTGAAAACTCTTCGCTGAAGATGGACGAGGCGGCATCGGCTCAGCATTCCCGGCCGCTTGACAAAACTCTCTGGGATATGACACTTACAGAGAATAGGCTGGAATCCGCCGAGCTTGCCAGCTATATTTGTGATTCTATAAATGATAGTCTGGCTATAGGGAATAGGGGGATAAGGAGCGCGAGGTTCTATGTTCTTAAGCATACTAATATTCCGGCAGTCCTTGTAGAGGCCGGTTATATAAGCAATAGATACGAGGAGCTTAAACTGAAAGATCCTGATTTTCTTGGCCGGCTGGCAGAGTCTATAGCTCAGGGCATACTGAGATACAAAAGAGAATACGAAAAGACAGAGGGTTTTACAAGGATATGAGTGATTCGAGACCTATAGGCATATTTGATTCCGGTGTTGGCGGTCTTACGGTCGTCGGCAAGATCCAGGAGATGCTACCCAATGAAAACCTGGTCTATTTCGGAGATACCGCAAGGGTTCCTTATGGCACTAAGTCGAAAGAAACGGTTACCAAGTTTTCCGTCGAGAATGTTGAATTTCTCATGGAACATAATGTTAAGCTGGTTATAGTTGCATGCAATACCGCATCTTCGCTCAGTCTCGATTTTTTGAAAAGGTGTTTCAGGGTTCCGGTGATAGGTGTTATAGGACCCGGCGCAAGACAGGCGGTCAGTGTTACGCGTAATAATCGTATAGGTGTTATAGGGACTAACGCTACCGTTTCTTCCGGGGCTTATGAGAAGGCGGTAAAGAAGATAAGTCCGCGATATTCTGTGTTTACCCAGGCCTGTCCGTTGTTTGTTCCTCTGGTGGAAGAGGGCTGGGATGATAAAGACGTTACGAAGACCGTTACGCAAATTTATCTGAAGCCTTTAAAAGGAAAACGTGTCGACACTCTTATAATGGGCTGCACTCATTACCCTATTTTGAAAAATGTGCTTAAAAAAGTTATGGGACCCGGAGTTGTTCTTGTAGATTCTGCAAACGAGGTGGCAAAAGAGGCCAGGGACATACTTGATGCGAGCGGTCTGCTGAATGCTTCGAAAAAAGCAGGAGACCACAGGTTCTTTGTCAGCGACGAGCCAAACCGGTTCGTCCGCATAGGCGAGAAATTTCTGAAGAGAAAAATAAAATGCGTAAAGAGAGCAGTTTAAATGTTTGAGATAAAAGTTAAAACAGATTTCAGTGCGGCGCATAACCTGAGGAACTACGAAGGGAAATGTGAAAAATTGCATGGCCACAACTGGATAGTGGA
This sequence comes from Candidatus Omnitrophota bacterium, assembly GCA_041663425.1. Lineage (GTDB taxonomy): Bacteria > Omnitrophota > Gorgyraeia > 2-01-FULL-45-10 > 2-01-FULL-45-10 > FEN-1322. The sequence continues at coordinate 19,754 of JBAYMS010000005.1, read as the reverse complement.
GGCCGTTTTCCGATATAAAGATCTTGATGAAAATGGCCTGGCCGTAGATTTTAAGATCGCGAAAAAGGCGCTTAAAGACAGCGTTGAGGAATTTGATCATTCTTATCTGAACGAGCTGGAATTTTTTAAAAAAGTAAATCCTACCTCGGAGAATATAGCGAAATTTATTTACGACAAACTGAAGAAAAATATGAAGAGCGTGTATTCGATCGCGGTATGGGAGAATGAAAAATCCTGCGCCGTTTATTTTGAATAAAAAAATGGCAACTAAGAAAAAATCGGTTGTACTTCTTTCGGGCGGACTAGATTCGGCAGTTACCCTGTTTTTTGCAAAGAACAGGGGGTATGAATGCTATTGCCTTAATTTTGATTACGGCCAGCGCCACCGCATTGAGATGAAAATGGCCGCGAAGATTGCCAGAGCGGCAGGCGCTGATTTAAGAACGGTTAAAATAGGGATGCCCTGGGGCGGTTCGAGCTTGCTTGATAAAAAACTCAACCTGCCTTTACGCCGGCATCCGGCGGTAATAAAAAGATCCGGTGTGCCGTCGACGTATGTGCCTGCGCGCAATACGATATTTTTGAGCATTGCGGCGTCTTACGCAGAAGCAATAGGAGCCGATGCGATATTTATCGGTGCTCATTCTGAGGATTCGAGCGGTTATCCGGATTGCCGTAAAGAATATATTGAAGCTTTTGACCGCGTGATAAGGATCGGAACCAAGCGCGGCATTGAAAACAGGCTTAAGCTGATTTCACCGCTTATAAAAATGCCTAAGAAGAAAATTGTTGAGTTGGGGCAGCGTCTGAAAGTTCCTTTTAAGTATACCTGGTCTTGTTACAAAGGCGGGGCAAAGCCCTGCGGCGAATGCGATTCCTGTGTGTTAAGGGCGAGAGGTTTTAAGGAAGCCGGCATTGACGATACAACCGAAAGATGAAATATATGAACAATGTTAAAGCAGAAATAACGGAAATTTTTTCATCGATACAGGGAGAGGGCATATTCCTCGGCGCGAAACAGATATTCGTCAGGTTTAAGAAGTGCAATCTTAATTGTGTATTTTGCGATGAAACCAGGAGCTCCGAGCCCAAGGAATACACTTCCATAGAGCTTTCGAGACACATAAAAGCTATGGATGCTGAAAAAGGGCCGCACCATTCCGTTTCTTTTACCGGAGGTGAACCGCTTTTGTACTGGGATTTTCTGGAAGACCTTCTTAAGACGATGAAGAAAAACAGGGGATTTAAATCATATTTAGAAACTAATGGCACCCTTCCAGGCGAGTTGTCGAATATAATAGACCTTGTGGACATAGTTGCCATGGACTTTAAGCTGCCATCCGCCACCGGCGAGAGAGAGTACTGGTCTGAGCACGCTGAATTTCTTAAGATAGCATCAAAAAAGAAGGTATTCGTTAAAGCGGTAGTTACGCCCGAGACAAACATCGAAGATATTGAGAAGGCGATACAGCTGATAAAGAAGTCGCATAAAAATATACCTTTTATACTGCAGCCGGTCTCTCCTGTAAGCCCGGCCGATAAAAGCATAGATCGTGATAGGCTGCTTAAGTTTTTAGAAGTCGGATCCAGGAACGACTTTATCAATATGCGGGTAATTCCTCAGATACATAAAATTTTGAAAGTGAAGTGATAAAATGAAAAGATCGTTATATGAAGGATTGCAGTCGAAAGTTCGTTCGCTTAAAACGCCGGTCATAGAGACATGGAAGAATCAGTATCCTGACAGGGACTATGTTATCACGATAGATATCCCCGAATTTACATGTATATGCCCTAAGACAGGATTGCCGGATTTTGCGACTATAGTAATAAGGTATATTCCTGATATTTTATGTGTTGAGCTGAAGTCTCTTAAATATTACACAATATTTTACCGCAATATAGGGATATTCAACGAAAATGTTATTAATAAAATGCTCGACGATCTGGTGAGGTCCTGCAAACCGAGATGGATGGAACTGGTAGGGGAATTCAACGCGCGAGGCGGAATAAAGACGACTGTGCGGGCGGAATATAAAAAGGAATAATGAGAAAAATAAACGTATCCATAATAAAAGAAGCTGTCTATGAGCTTTGCCTGAAGGCAAATTTTGAGCTTAGAGGCGATGTCCTCAGAGCTCTTGAAGATGCCCTCGCCAAAGAGAAGAATGCACGCGCTAAAAATATCATTAAAACAGTTATAGAAAACGCTGAGCTTGCAAAGAAGGAACGTATTGCCATATGCCAGGATACCGGAATGGTGATTGTTCATATCTCGATAGGACAGAACGTTTCGTTTGTCGGCGGAGATCTGAATGCGGCTATCAATAAAGGCGTTGCCGAAGCGTATAGAAAAGGCTGTTTACGAAAATCCGTAGTATCTGATGCTATTGTCCGTGAAAATACAAATACCAATACCCCCGCTGTGATTTACGCTGATATTATCGAAGGCGATAGGGTGAAGATTATAGTTTCACCCAAAGGTTTCGGCAGTGAAAATAAAAGCATGATAAAGATGTTCAAACCCACCGATCCGTTTGAAAATATAAAAGAATTTATATTGGATGTGGTCAGAAAAGCCGGGCCGGATGCCTGCCCGCCTATGATTTTAGGTATAGGATTGGGCGGAACGTTTGAAAAATGCGCATATCTTGCGAAGAAGGCGCTTCTTCGTCCTATAGATAAAAGAAATCCTAAAAAGCATATTGCGAAATTGGAACGAGAGCTTATGCGCGAAATAAATTATCTTGGTATGGGGCCGATGGCGCTGGGCGGCAGCACCACAGTGCTGGGCGTAAACATACTGGAAGCCCCTACGCATATAGCAGGATTGCCGGTTGCGGTAAATGTCAGCTGCCATGCTACGAGGAGCGCTGAGAAAACTATATGAGCGCCTTGAAAATAAAAACACCTATTACGAGCGACGCTGCTATGTCTCTGAAGGCAGGCGACGAAGTCCTGCTGACAGGTGTTATATTTACTGCGCGAGATGCCGCACACAAAAGGCTGCATGAGGTTATCGCTAAAGGCAAAAAGATCCCGATCAATCTAAAGGATATCGTAATATATTACGCAGGTCCCACACCGCCTGTGCCAGGCAGGGCAATAGGGTCATGCGGACCTACTACGAGCTCCAGGATGGATCTGTTTACCCCTGAACTTTTGAAATTGGGATTGGGTGCTATGATAGGAAAAGGCGACAGGTCTTTGGAAGTCCGTAATGCCATTAAAAAATATAAACGTGTATATTTTCTGGCTACAGGAGGCATAGGTGCGCTTCTTTCAGCCAAAGTAAAAGCCGCCAAGGCGATATTGTTCAGTGATCTCGGCCCGGAGGCAATATATAAAATGGAAGTTGTGGATTTTCCATTGATTGTAGGAATAGACTCGAAAGGGAATGACATATATGACAAGGCCAAGTGGAAGAGCGTCTGACGAATTACGAAAATTAAAGATAACGAAGAATTATATTAAGTATGCTGAAGGGTCATGCCTTATAGAGATCGGCGATACTAAGGTGATCACGACCGCGACGGTGGAAAATACCGTCCCGCCTTTTATGAAAGGCAAAGGTACTGGCTGGATAACAGCGGAATATGGTATGATACCGCGCTCGTGTAAGACACGCGTGCAGAGGGAAGCGGCAAAGGGCAAGCTCGGCGGTAGGACTATGGAGATACAGCGTCTGATAGGCCGGTCTATGAGATCGGTGGCCGACATGTCAAAGATAGGCGAGAGGACGATATGGATAGACTGCGATGTCATCCAGGCTGACGGCGGAACGAGATGCGCGAGCATAACCGGAAGTTTTGTTTCAGCGATACTCGCGTTGGAGTCTATGCGTAAGTCCGGGCTTATCAAAGAGATCCCGGTTTCAGATTATGTGGCTGCTATCAGCGTCGGCATGCTGGACGGAAAGCCGGTGCTTGATCTAGATTATGACGAAGATTCTACCGCGGAAGTTGATATGAATATTATTATGACCGGTGACGGCAGGTTTGTCGAGATCCAGGGAACTGCTGAAAGGGAGCCGTTCTCAAAAGAAGATATGAATAAACTTATTACGCTTGCGAAAAAAGGTGTCGACGAACTTATCTGTGCGCAGAAGAAGGTGCTGAAAGGCATTGTTTAAATATGCGCCGTCTTGTTATTGCTACTAAAAATGATAAAAAGCTTTATGAGCTCAGAAGGTATCTTAAGGGCATAAAGGCCGAGGTGGTCTCTCTTAAAGAATTTAAAAATACCCCGCGTATAGTCGAGAACGGAAAAACGTTTAAAGCAAACGCGACCAAAAAGGCACTTATAATATCGCAGTTTGCGAAAGGTTTGGCAGTGGGGGATGACTCAGGTCTCGCCGTCCGGGCTTTGAAGGGCGCTCCGGGAGTGAGATCCTCCAGATTCGCAGGTCCGGGGAAGAGCGATAAGCAGAACAATAAAAAAATACTGAAACTTTTAGAAAAAGTACCGCCGGAAAAAAGACAGGCAAAATTTGTCTGCGCCGTCGCTATATGCGACAATGGCAAAGTCCTTAAGGTGCTGGAGGAATCCTGCAGCGGCATGATAGCATTTTCAGAAAAAGGCGGTTACGGGTTTGGTTATGACCCGTTATTTCTTATACCTAAATATAAAAAGACGTTCGGTGAACTTGGCCTTAAAGTGAAAGATAGGATGAGCCATCGCTCCAAGGCGTTAAAAAAAGTTCGCGAATTTTTGAAGAAACATCTATAATATAGTTTTCCCGGGAAGTAGCGCAGCTGGCTAGCGCACCTGGTTTGGGACCAGGGGGTCGCGAGTTCGAATCTCGCCTTCCCGACCAGTTAGTATTGTTCTTTATGCGTCCCTGTAGCTCAGTTGGATAGAGCATCTGCCTTCTAAGCAGAGGGTCGCCTGTTCGAATCAGGCCAGGGACGCCATATTTACCCCACATTGTGATTATGAGAATATTGCTATTAGATGGTTCTACCGAAAATGATACTGCTTTAAAAACCACGCTCGAAGTTATCAAAAAAACTCTCAATTACAGCAATTATGACGTGAAGCTTTTTACTCTCCGTGATATAAAAATAGATCACTGCCTGGGCTGTCTTGACTGCTGGTATAAGACGCCGGGCTTATGTGTTATAAGTGATGCAGGCAAAGAAATAGTCCGCGCAGCCGATGAGAGTGATTTGTGGATATCTCTGACGCCTATTACTTACGGCGGATACTCCTGGCATCTTAAAAAACTGCTCGACAGGCTGATAGTGATATTGTTTCCTTTGTTTATAAAAATAGACGGCGACATCCATCTGCGCCGTAGAAATAATAAAAAATCCAAAGTTATAGTTTTTGGATCAATGGCTGCCGAAAACAAAGAGCTCGAAGACGTTTTTAAAAAACTCGTCAGCCATAACTCGATAAATTTTCATGGCAAGTGTATTGTAAAGACCGTTTTGGGTAGTAACTGCACCGAGGACGTAATAAAAGGCATGGTAGATGATGCTTTAATGCGGGCGGGTGTTCATAAATGAATACTAAAAGAAAAATCCTTATTTTAATAAGTTCTCCCAAGCAGGGTCATAAGTGCGCTTCCTGGATAGCGGGAGATATGTTGGCAAAAGCACTTGCCGGTAATAATGTAGAATCTACCATTATTAATCTTGCTGCCCTGATGAATTCTGAAAAGTGGGAAGAGAACTTACTATGTGCAATTAATGGCCATGAGAATGTTGTATTTTCTTCTCCGATAAATAACGGCGGTCCGCCGTCTTTTGTAATACGCGCCATGGACAGTTTGAAAAAAAATATGTCCAAGATAAATAACAGCAAAGGTATGTTCGCCATATCAAATTGCGGTTTTCCTGAGGCAAGGCAGAATAATTCGGCCGTAAATATTTATAGGCAATTTGCAAAAGAATCTGGCTTTTCCTGTCTAGGAGTTTTTGCTATAGGGATGGGACCTATGTTGATGTATGGCCGCGGTTTAGTTCTCACGATCCTAGGTTTGAACATAAAAAAAGCTTTCTCTGTGGCCGCTAAAGCTATCGCGCGAGGCGAAGCGGTGCCGAAAAGAGCCGAAGAACTTATCTCTAAACCGATAATCCCTGTCGGCATGTATGTCTTTAAACATAATTTCGATATCTTTAAAAACGAAATAATGTTTAAGCTTAAAGGAATTACATTCCAGGCGGAAAATTGAATAAAAACAAGCTGAGATATGCCTTAAGCAGGAATATCAAGTCTATCCCCAGACTACTCCTCACTTTTACAGACAACTACCTTGTAGCTATGACGCAAAAGACGCCGCGTAGAGGCCCTCTTTTTTTTGTATGGGATATAGCAGCAAGCTGTAATCTCAGGTGCCCTTTTTGCGGATTTTGGAAAGCCGGGCAGGTGCCGGCGCAAATTAAAAAAGAGCCGGACCTCAGACAAAAAATAAAAATTATAAAAAATATAGCTGAAAGCGGCGTATGGTTCCTGAGCTTATGCGGAGGAGAGCCGTTATTATGCAAAGACCTGGATGATGTTATACGGGAAGCCAAATCCTCGGGCATGATAGTGAATGTTTCGACGAACGGCTTTCTTCTGGAGGAAAAAGCGGAATCGATGATAAGGGGCGGGGTGGATTTTATCACTATAAGCATAGATGGCCCCGATGCGGAAACCGTTGATAAAATAAGAGGCCGGGACGGATTGTTTGACAAAATAGAAAATGGTATAAAAGCGATACGCAATTTTTCTACAAGATCGCCGGTGTTTATAGAGGCACGATATCTTATCAATAAGCAGAATTATCTTTTTGTGGAGGATTTTGCCGGCCATTTTAGAGAAAAAGTTGATGCTATATCGTTTAAGCCTATTTATAAAAACACAGAACTGTCTTATGACGTTCCCGAATACATGAGGTTCAGCGCAGAAGATGAGCCTGCATTCAGGAAGTGCTTTGAGGGCTTACTGAGAAAATATAAAATTCTGAATACAGTTTATCACCGCAATATACCGTCATTTATATTCCATCCCGAAAAACTGAAAGATAAATTTTTATGTTTTGCCGGCACGTTCTTCGGAGGTGCAGATGTGTCGGGCAATTTATTGCCATGCCATGAATTGACCATGTCGCCCAATGTGCCTATAGGCAATCTGAATGATACAAATCTCATAGATCTGTGGCACAGTGCTGAAATGCAGGATCTGCGCTGTGCGTTCAGGTCTGGCGCAAGATGCGATTGCTGGATGGATCGTTTTAGTCTAAATATACCGCTTCAAAAAATAACAGGTTTAAAAATATGATAAGACGCCGAAAGCCGCGATACTATAAGGGTGAATTTAGAGATGTATTCAGCCTGATATTTACTGGCCAGACGGCAAAAGGCCAGGATATAGCATTGTTCGAAAACAAATTTGCGGAATATGTAGGCACGAAGTTTGCTGTATCAACCTGTTCAGGGCGTGATGCATTATCACTTATTCTTGACGCGCTGAAGCTTGAGCGAGGCGATGAAGTTATAATGCCGGCATATACACTGAAGGATCTGGTAGATCTTGTTATAGCCAAAGGGCTGGTGCCCAAACTGGTCGATGTAGAGAAAAAATCATTTAATATGGATCCGCAGCTGATATCCGCTCACATTACTCCTAAAAGCAGAGTCATAATAGCGACCCATCTTTTTGGAGTCCCATGTGATATGGAAAAGATAACAAGCATTGCAAAAAAGTACGGCATGGCAGTTATAGAGGATTGCGCGCATGCTTTAGGCGCAACGATTGACGGAAAACATGTAGGTTCTATTGGCGACGCCGCATTTTTTAGTTTCGAAACGATCAAAGGCATAAACACATTCGGCGGCGGTATGGCAACCACCAATAATGAGAGTATCATAAAACATATCAAATCCGCCCTTGAATCATATCCCTATAAAAGTTATGGCATTCTAACCAAAATATTATTTTCATACGCAGAAGATCTCCTCATGAATTCACCCGCATATCCTGTCCTCATAAGATTCCTGGCTGGCAAAAAAACTTCCGGCATCATAAGCAGATTTTATCTGTCTACGCGCAGATCAGCGCGTGCTAAAAAATCGCGTTTTACCAATCTGCAGGCTTTTTTAGGGCTAAGACAACTGGGGGATCTTGAGTATAAAAATAAACTAAGAAACAATGCCGCGGATCGTCTTATAAAAAGGCTTGGCGATAATATATCATTTCAGGATATCTCTGTGCAGGGAGATAGAATATTCTATTTTTTTGTGATAAGATTAAGTAGTTATAACGGCGCAATAGAGGATATCCGCAGAAAGCTGGTGAAAAGGGGTATTGACTCCGGCGTAAAAGGCGAAATAACCGACAACTGCGCTTTGTATCTGAACTTGGAAGAGGAATATCCTGTGGTTAAAGGTGTTTATGAATCTTCCATCCAATTGCCGTTATATGACGATATGACAGATCGTGAAGCTACAATAATAGCAGATGCCTTGAGCGAGGCATTAACCTGAAGAGGGGATATGAATAGCAGCTTTAAAATATCTTTTATCTCCATAGCCCTGATAGTGGTAATAGGATTTGCCATATATGCCAATTCATTACAGAACCAATTCGTTTACGATGACGACCTACTAGTAAAAAATAACGTATTCCTTACAAAGCTCAGTAATATAAAGTATCTTTTTACAAAAGAGTATTACGCCGGCTCCGGCGAATTTTCTTATCGTCCCCTGACTACACTTACATTCATAATCGATTACCATTTCTGGAAATTTAACCCCGTCGGATATCATCTGACGAATATCTTTTTCCATGTGCTGGCCGGAATAGCGCTTTATTTTCTAGTGTTACTTATTACGCCGATGCTGGACGCTAAGCTTCCGGCGCGTTTAGTTGCCGCATTATCCGGCTTGTTTTTTATTGCCCACCCCGTCCAGACTGAGGTGGTGAATAGCCCTGCGTTCAGGGGCAGCGCTATTTTCTGCGCTTTGTTTTTCACCGCGATCATTTTTTATCTGAAAGTGAAAACCTCTGAAGGCATAAAGAGAACCGTATTTTATGCCTGTTCTTTATTATTCTGCTTTCTTGCTATATTTACAAGAGAACTTGCCGTCGGTGCAGTGTTGTTATTGGTAGTTATAGACGTATGTACATGGAAAGGCGGCGTGGATAAGAGCAAATTAAACAATGCGATCAAAAATGCGATTTTTATATACGCCGGATATGTTGCAATCGCTATCTTTTACGAGTATATAAGCCTTGTTAAATTTGCCTCTCCTGCAGTGCTATTTAAAACACGTCTTAATACAGACCTCGGGTATCTTGTAATGATGGGAAGCCAATACATCTTACATTACCTGAAGCTGCTATTGTTCCCTATACAGCTTTCTGCTGAATATGTTTTTCGTATGTCGCATTCGATGCTGGAATCGCAGGCTTTATTTTCATTTATAGCTATTGCAGCGCTTATTCTGTTTGTTATCCGTAAATTTAAGCAGGACCGGATCTTTGTATTTGCAATGGCATGGATATTCCTTTCCGTCGGGCCTACTATAGCGCATCCGTATACGCCCGTCGCCGAAAGACTTCTCTATCCCGCCGTCGCCGGATTTTCTATGCTGCTTAGCGCTGTGATCTTGAGGATTTACGCGAATAAAAAATACCAGCAAATAGCTATTGCCGCTGCTTCAGTTATTTTTATTTTCTATGGTTGGAGAACTGTAACGCGTAACATGGATTGGAGGAATCCCGTTGTATTTTGGGAGGAAAGGGTGAGGCGCCCCCCGGCTACAGCGCGCTCTCATGTCAGTTTAGGCACAGCGTATCAGGATCTGAAACTTTACGATAAAGCAGAAGAGCAATTCACAACAGCCATATCTATTGCCCCTGATTATGCGGATGCGCATTTAAGCCTCGGCAATATATATTTTGAAAAAGGGCTATATGATAAAGCTATTGAAGAGACCAGGAAATCCGAAAAATTAAACCCCGATGTTTTGACCAGTCATTTTAACGTGGCTAATTCCTATCTCAAGATGGGCCGCTATGAAGATGCTATAAAAGAATATGGGATATTTCTGGATAAACAGCCGTTCCATCTCCAGGCCAATAATAATCTCGGTAATATTTATTTCAAGATGGGCCGTTATGATGATGCGATAAAGCAGTTTAAAAAAGCTCTTCAAATAAAAGCAAACTACATGGATGCCTGGTATAATCTCGCAAATACATATATGGCTAAGGGTGATTATGACGCGGCTATAAACACCTATAAAGATCTTTTGAAAGAAAAACCGTCTAATTATAAGGCCAGGAACAATCTTTCAAATATTTATGTAAAGATGGGCCGTTATGATGACGCTATAAATGAGCTTAAAAAGGCTGTAGAGGCGAATCCTGATTTTGCAGGCGGTTATTATAACCTGGGCAATGCGTATTATAAAAAAGGGCTCGTCGATGACGCTATAGCTTCATTTGAGAAAGCTGCAAAATCAGACCCTAAATTTTTAGATGCATATAACAACCTCGCAGTGATATATCTAAAGATGGGTATGAAGGAGAAGGCTCTTAGATACTGGCAGAAGATGCTGGATGTGGATCCGAACAATGAAAAAGCGCGAAATGGCATAGCGTCTGTTAAAGGAAGCTTCTGATGAAGCCATGCGTTGCTTTTGCACTGGATTGCTGGATAGGGCCGTTGATATGTTATCCGTTATCTTTGTTTAGCCGGATGCAAAGATTTTTCTCTCCCAGAGTAAAAATTAACCCAGAACCAAAAAAAATAATATTTTTAGAACTTTCTGAAATGGGGGCAGCCATTCTGGCCTATTCGGCCATGAAGGAGGCCAGGGAAAGCTATCCGGATGCACAGCTCTATTTCTGGATATTTAAAGATAATGTCGAAAGTGTTTATACTCTCGATGTTATACCTAAAGAAAATGTTATAACGATACGAACGGATAATATTTTAATTCTGCTTTTTGATACCATAAGAAGTTTACGTAGGATAAGGCGGGAGAAGATAGATACCGTAATAGACATGGAGCTGTTCTCCAGGTTCACAAGCATATTGGCGTTTTTCAGCGGTGCGAAGACAAAGGTTGGGTTTCATAAATTTACCCTCGAAGGCCTTAGCCGTGCGGATATCTACACGCATAATGTCATGTATAATCCGTATAGCCATATAAGTAAGAACTTTTTAGCGCTCGTTCGGTCCATCAAAACCGCGTACGAAGTGCCTTACCTGAAAACAGCGCTGGGTGGCACTGAAACAACAGTGCCCTTAATGAAATTAACACAGGAAGATATTACAGGTATATGGGACAAGCTGAAAAAAATTAACAGTGCGATAAATAAAAATAACCGCATAATAGTTTTAAATCCCGGCATAGGTGAGTTTTTATTTCTGCGCAGGTGGCCGGTCGAAAATTATATCGAACTTGCCGGCAGGATGCTTAAGGACGAAAACACATTTGTAGTTTTTACAGGCATAAGCGCAGAATCAGAAGACGGCGCGGATGGCATAGATTATTTATCCGGCAATAAGCGTTTTATAAATATGATAGGCCGGACCTCGGTTAAGGAAATGATAGCATTGTGCAGTATTGCTTCGCTATTTATAAGTCATGACAGCGGTGCCGCTAACCTGGCTTCTCTTACAGCTGTTAACATGGTGGTGCTTTTTGGCCCGGAGACGCCGGTCCTTTACGCTCCGCTTAAGGAAAATAAAAAGGTGCTGTATAAAAAATTGGCCTGCAGCCCCTGTTTCTCAGCGTATAATCACAGGAATTCCGTATGCCGTGATAATAAATGCCTTAAGATGATAACCGTGGATGAAGTCTATTCTGATTCAATAAATTTCTGATATGATACGCCCATTTTTTTATAAAATTTATCAAAACATGATAAGGCTGGTCTTCAGGTTATTTTTTTTTAAAATAACTGTAAAAGGTGCTTCAAACATACCAAAAGAAGGTGCGTGCGTGATCGCGTCCAGCCATATAGGTCACATAGACCCCTATCTTTTAACCACAATATTTCCGCGGGAGATGGCTTTTATGACCGGCCTCAATGTATTCCTAAGATTTATTGCCAGGGCATTTGTCGGGGATTGTATTGCCGCTACAGGGCCTATGGCGATAGTGGAGGCATGCAGAAGGATCGCAAACGGCAGGATGGTGCTATTTTTCCCCGAGGGGGGCAGGAATGAGACCGGGCATCCTATAGAAGGCAAACCTGGCGCGGCATTAGCGGCATTGAGGACCGGAACTAAAATTTTACCGGTAAAGATAACAGGCACTGACGAAGCTTTAAATATCAGAAAGTGCCGCGTCAAATTTGGCGCTAAGATAGGCGTTTCCATAGGTACGCCCATCTTGCTCGACGGATCATATGATACCGAACCGATATGGGCCGGTGCCAAAGAGGCCACGAAGCTGATAATGCAGCGGATAGATTCTCTGGAGTAATCTTTTATCCGGCGCAGCTGTTTTGCAGCCAATTATTATTGTAAGAGAGTGGTCAGCGCAGCGGGTAAATGATATAATTAATAAAATGATAAAGATAACTGAAGACCTCATAAAAAATGTTTCGGAGAAAGCGAAAGTTTCGCCCAGGAAGAGGACTAACTATAATTTTCACTCCTCCGACTCCGCGATATTTCAGCGGATGCTTAATGCCGCAGAAGTGGGGACATATATACAGCCGCATAAGCATGAAAACCCCGACAAGGTTGAAGTCTTTGTGATATTGAAGGGAAGGGTTGTGGTGGTAGAATTTGATGATGCCGGCAAAATAATAGATCATGTTGTCCTTGATCCCGAGGCTGGCGCAAAAGCTGTAGAGATACCTCCCCGTAAGTGGCATTCTTTCATTGTCCTGAAACCCGAATCCGTCCTGTATGAGGCAAAGGAAGGGCCCTATGATAAAAATATCGAAAAGAAATTTGCCGGGTGGGCGCCGTCTGAGGGTTCGCCGGATTCCGGCGATTTTAATAAAAAGGTTTTAGCAAAACTTAACTTAAATGAATAAATCTTTTAAGATATTCAGAAGTTTCGGAGTAAAAGTGGCGGCAGCTTTCATACTGCTGATGTGCCTTTCTGCCGCCGTGAGCAACCTGCTCATATACGAATATTCTCTTAAATCACAATTTGATCAGTTGAGAGACAAATTGACGACAGTCGCCCAGGCCGTTGCCATGACTATTGATCAGGAAAATCTTATCGGGATACCTTTAAATAAAGATGGATTGGCGAGCCCGCAGTATAAAGCTGTAGAGGCTGAATTGCTGAAGATGAAAGAGGTCATGCCGTCGCTTGCTTATATGTATATACTGAAAAAGACAGAGCAGGACGGTATCCTGCAGTTTATTATGGATATACACCCGGGCCATTATGAGACGGCTGTTGCTTCTGCCTCTCCTGGTGAGATTTATAATGCAAAATCTTACTCGGAACTGCTCAAAGCTTTTAACGGGCCTACAGCTGATAAGAAGATGATATCTGACAGGTGGGGTGTTTTTCTGTCCGGGTATTCTCCTATACGTGACAAAAACGGTAATGTGATCGCGATCCTGGGTATAGATATGGCAGCCGATGATGTTTATAGTGTAGAAAAAGAGACCAGGAGGCGCGCTGCCATTATCTTCGTATTGGGGGTTTTAGTATCGGCAATATTCGGGCTCGGCATAGCCAGGCGGGTCGTATCGCCGATAAAGAAACTTGTCGCAGGAACGCGCCATATATCGTCAGGGGACCTTAAATATAAAGTTGATATTAAAAGTTCAGACGAGATCGGTGAACTTGCGTCTTCATTTAATAAGATGGGATCCGATCTTCATAAAGCAAGAGAGGCGCTTCTAAATTATTTTTACCGCGCGGTCCAGTCGCTTATAAGAGTTCTCGAAGCAAGAGATCCGTATACGCGCGGCCATTCCGACAGGGTGGCTGAATATACCGTGAAGATAGCGCGTAAGATGGGGATTGCGGAGGGCAAGATAGAGCTGCTGCGCGAGGCTGCGCTTTTGCATGACATAGGTAAGCTGGGCATACAGGAAATGATACTCAGTAAAAAATCTGTTCTTACAGATGAAGACTGGTATGCTATAAAAAAACATCCGGAAATAGGCGAGGAGATATTAAAGCCGGTATCTTTGGACCTGGAGTTATTAGCTATGGTCAGGGGTCATCATGAACGTTATGACGGCAATGGTTATCCCGATGGGCTTAAAGGGAGTGAGATAAGCGTGTCGACGGCCATAGTTGCCGCCGCAGATTCTTATGATGCGATGGTTTCTAACAGGGCTTACAGGCATAAGAGCATAACCAAAGCAGACGCTATATTGCAGCTGAAAGCTAATAGAGGACTTCAATTTAATCCTGAAGTCATTGATGCGTTCATTAAAGTTTTAGAAGAAGAAAGTGAGTCATAGATGCCATTTGCGCAAAAACTGCTTTATTATGTGCCGCCGATGATTCTCGGCGTGGTTATAATTTTGATTTTTGTAGGGTTTGCCATAGGCGGTATACTTTTAGTCCGCCGGTTTATTCCGCACCATAAACTTAAAGTCCATAACGATGTTGCCAGTGCTATATTTAATACGCTGGGTGTTGCTTATACGGTGCTCCTTGCTTTTGTGGTGGTCATCGCCTGGCAGAATTATGACAAATGCGGCGTTAATGTTGAAAAGGAAGCAAACTGTGTTGTGGCTCTTTATCGTGATTCCATAGCGTTTCCGGAAACATTCAGAAATGAAGCGCGTTCTCTGATCAAAGAATATGTAGTGACAATAATTAAAGAAGAGTGGAAATTGATCGCTAAAGGGCAGCAAAGCCTTGCGGCTCATGAAATACTGGAAAAGATATGGATTTCATATAGTTCATATGAGCCCAAGACGGAGAATGAGAAGATATTTTTAGCGGAATCTGTCCGCAAGCTTAATGAGGCGGGAGAGCTGCGCAGGCTTCGCTTGATGGATTCGCGTTCAGGCATACATGGCATACTATGGGCCATACTGATAACGGGAGGGATTACCACAATAGTCTTCACGTTATTCTTCGGGTCGGAAAATCTCAAGGCCCAGCTTTTAATGTCTTCAATGCTGGCGATGGTAATAGCGATGATACTATTTACCATATTATTGCTCGACTTTCCTTTTACGGGCGGCATGCATATAACATGGGAAGCGTTTAAGCCCATGGTCCGTGTTTAAAGCAGAAAAATTTGCAAAAAGTTAGTTTTGTGATAAACTTGCTGTGTGAACAAACAAATAACATTTGTAGTGACAATTGCTTTATTTATTGTTCAGGCTTTTTTTATAGCAGGCACACTGCAGGCAGAAGTTTATCCTCCAAATCCACTCACAGAAATTCATGCCGATAAAGGAAATGTTGCATTCAGGGAAGCGTGTAATATAATATGTATGGCTCTATCGCTTTATAAGTCTGACGCTTTTCAGAGGCTGCCCAAAGAAGAATTGATAAAAATGTATGGTATAGCGCTTCCGGATTCCGTGGTTCGTTTTGATCTCGAGAATCTCGATGTGCTTAAGAAGGGCTGGACCAGGTATTATCCTTTTTCGATAGACGGAAAAGGATTTGTAGCCAGGATATTTCTCACTAAAGAAAATTATTTTCAGCCGGAACTTCCAGTAATATCGGAAATGGTAGTTGAGAAACTGGGCGTTACATTGCAGATATTGCCGGATATAAATGAAATACTGGACGACTGCAGGATAAAACCGAACAAAATTTACAAGCCCTCCATGGTGGAAAAAAGCGCTTAACAAATTTGTTCTGATTTATTCCAATGAAAAAAATAAGGAACGATAAAAAATGAGCCTTGCTGCTATAGCCCTGGAATTACTCGCTCTGCGCGCGATGTCATTTGAAAAAGCCACTAAGGATCCCATGCTTGCCCAGGAGCGCACGCTGCTAAAGTATATTAAAAGGAATAGAAATACGGAGTATGGAGAAAAATACCAGTTTTCTTCCATAGGCTCTGTGGATGAGTTCCGTTCCAGGCTGCCGGTAGTAAATTATGAGAACATCCGGCCATATGTTAACAGGATAGCAAAAGGCGAAAAGAATATACTTACTTCAGACGAGGTTACGTTCTTCGGTATAACGAGCGGCACGACGGGAACTCCGAAGCTTATACCGGTAACGAAGTATTCGCAGGAGAAGAAATCCTCGCTGATGAGCTTGTGGGCGTATTATGTCAGCAAAAAACACCCGAAGGTCCTTGATAGCAAAGTACTGGCCGTAATAAGCCCCGAGGTAAAAAGTCACACTGAGGCTGGCATACCATATGGCCCCGAAGACGGACATGCATACAATAATCTTCCCGGCCCTATAAAGAATAAATATGTCCTGCCGTATGAACTTTTTTATGTGGACGATTACGACGCGAGATATTACAGCATGCTCAGGATAGCCATGGAGCATAATATCTCAACGATAGCCACGCTCAATCCCAGCACTCTGGTCCTTTTGTGCGACCGGATACCGCATCTGCAGGATAGAATAATAAAAGATATATCCGCAGGGACGCTCGACAAGAGCCTTAATATAGAGGTCGGAATAAGAGCTGCAATAGAGAAAAAACTTAAGCCGAACCCTAAAAGAGCAGAGGAACTTAAGCGTATTTTAAATGACAATGGCAAACTTCTGCCGAAATATTTCTGGCCTGATCTTGATCTGATAGAATGCTGGAAGGGCGGGACGGTGAAATCATATCTGCGGGAATTGCCTAAATACTTCGGGCGTGTGGATATCTGGGATTTTGGATGCCTGTCTACCGAAGCGCGCAGTTCTATACCGATGACGGGCGAAGATGCCGGCGGGGTTCTGGCCATAGAGACCAATTTTTATGAATTTATACCAAAAGAAGACGCTGATAAGGAAAAAAGGCGCTATCTTTTGTGCGACGAACTTGAGAAGGGTAAAGAGTATATTATCGTTGTCACTACAGCGGCAGGCCTTTATCGTTATGACATAGATGATGTTATAAGGGTAAACGGTTTTTTCAATAAGACGCCTGTAATAGAATTTGTCCAGAAAGCACACAACGCTGTTTCTCTGACGGGCGAGAAGGTTTACGAATCGCATATTAACGAAGCGGTCAGCGGTGCCATAGCTGAGCACAACCTGTCGGTGGCTTCGTTCAGCGCGTGCCTGCGAAGCGGTAATGTGCCTCATTACGCGTTTCTTGTCGAATTCAATTCCGACCCCTCGGTCGAGGGGAAGAGAAAATTCCTCGCGTCCCTGGAAGACGGCCTGCGCCGGCAAAACAGCGAATACGATGATACAAGAAAGCAGTTTTTGCTGGGGCATCCGGTGCTTTTAGTGGTCAAAAAGGGTGAATTTGAAAAATACCGCAGGATGAAGGTAGCCGGAGGCGCTCACGACAGCCAATTTAAACTTCCGAGGCTTTCCAGGGAGATGGATTTTAATAAAAATTTTGAGATCCTGGAAGAAGTTTCTGTATTGTAATTTTATGCAGTAATGATATAATAAATCCCGATGAAACGATTAACTAATATCATAATAGTTATCTGTCTTGCCGTATCATTCAGCGGATGCGCAATATTTCTCGCTGATGTAGACGGTCTGCGTAAAATAAAGACAGTTCACACCAAAATTATCAACAAAGACCTTCCTTATTGCTACGAACTTACAAAAAAGATCCTGGTGAGTTGGAACGGGGTAATATTTCAGGAACGTAAAAACGATTATATCGTAGCGATGGAGCTTGATTACGCATTCAGGAATTGTATCAGCACGACAGAGCTGGGCGTATTTTTTACCGAGGCAGAGCCCGGCAAGACGGAGATAAAAGTAACGTCTCTTAATTCCCAACTGTCGGAATTTATCGCAAAAAATCTTTTTAACTATATAGAAAAGGACGGGAAAGTACCGGCCGAAGAAGCGCTGGTGCTCTCCAGCCCTACGAAAGGCCGCAAGCCCTGGTAGCGTCTTCGTCTTTTGCCGCAAATCAGTAAGATGCTCGACTTAAAAGATAAACTCAATCCTTCCCAGCTCATGGCGGTATCAGCTACGGACGGTCCGGTCCTTGTAATAGCCGGCGCCGGCAGCGGTAAAACCCGGGCAATAGAATACCGAGTATTAAACCTCATAACTAAAGGTGTTCGTCCGGAAGCTATTCTCCTACTGACATTTACCAGAAAAGCCGCTCACGAAATGGTCTCGCGCGCTTCAAAGCATGACCCCAGATGCAAACATATAGACGGCGGCACATTCCATTCTTTCGCTTTCAAAATCCTTAAAAGATATTCAAAAGCGCTCGGACTTTCAAACCAGTTCACTATCCTGGACGAGAGCGACAGCTCTGAAGCCGTCCACAGGTGTGTGCTTAAATTGGGATTATCTGAGAGAGAATCGAAATTTCCGAAGAAAGATACTCTAAAAGCTATCTTGAGCATGTCCCTGAACAAGGGCCGATCCATACGGGAGATACTTGAAAAAGAATACCCGCATTTTGTCGAGTTCACATCTTATATAGAGAAGCTGAAAAAAGAATACGCCGCATATAAAATAGAAAAAGGCTATCTCGATTATGACGATCTTCTTGTTTACCTGAAACTGCTTCTCGAGATCGACGAGATGAGAAAGACTATATCTGCCAGATATAAATATGTGATGGTGGACGAATACCAGGATACAAATGCCTTGCAGGGCGACATTGCATACATGCTTGCTTCTGAGCACAAAAATATAATGGTCGTCGGAGATGACGCTCAGAGCATATATGGCTTCAGGGGTTCGTCGCATAAAAATATAATGGAATTCCCGAATAAATTTAACGAATGCAAAATAATAAAGCTCGAGGAGAATTACCGTTCGACGCAGAATATCCTCGATGTTGCAAATTCGGTACTTGAAAATATGGATAACAGGTATTCCAAGTGCCTGATGTCTACAAGGGAGGATACGGGGGATAAACCGAAGCTCAATTACTTCAAAAATCAGTATGAGGAAGCGGAATGGATCGTAGAGCAGATACAGAAGCTGCAGGCGGAAGGTGTAGGGCTGGAGAGCCAGGCGATCTTATTCCGGTCGGCTTACGTGTCAATATCTCTGCAGGCCGAGCTGAGCAAAAACGGCATACCTTACCAGGTGTTCGGCGGATTAAAATTTTACGAAACGGCGCATGTCAAAGATATCCTCGCGCACCTTAAAATAGCGATGAATATAAAAGATGAGATAGCCTGGCACAGGGTGCTTACTATGATAGACGGTGTCGGGCCGAAGACGGCCGATAAATTTACAGCTGAGATAGCGGCCAGGACTTCTCTCGACGACATATTGAGGAAAGCGCTCGATGAGCGGAAATTTCCGAGAAGGTCTGTGACAGGTCTTATAAGGCTCAAAAAATTCCTTCAGGCGGTGCAGGGGCGCGATGAGCTCGACCCCGGAGCTGTTTACGATCTCGCATTTGATTATTACTTTCCATTATTTAAGCTGCGGTTTGATGACTGGAACGTCAGGCAGAACGACCTCGAAGCGCTCAGGCAGATCGCTTCGCGTTATGACGGGCTCGAAGAGCTTCTGGCGGATTTTGCGATCGAACCGCCGGATAGAGGTGTGCTGAGAGTAGAGCCGAAAGCGAATGGCGAAGAGTGCCCGCTGACCTTGTCGACTATACATTCCGCAAAAGGGCTCGAATGGGATACGGTATTTATGATAGGGCTGGTCGAAGGCGTCCTGCCGTCGAGTTTTTCCCTCGACAACGAAGAAGAGATAGAAGAAGAGAGCCGTCTTTTCTATGTGGGG